>CAZRFC010000231.1:0-7153 GCA_964598975.1 uncultured Mycobacterium sp.
CCTCAAGCTGGATGGCGAAGAGATCGTCCACGTGGACACCGATATCGGCTACCATCACCGTGGCGCGGAAAAAATGGGGGAACGCCAGTCGTGGCATCAGTTCCTGCCGTACACCGACCGGATCGACTACCTGGACAAGGCGTGAAGCGCACCACGCTGCTCTGGCTGGCGGCGATCGCCGCGGTGGCTGTGTTTGTTGCCGTTCAAGCACTTTCAGCCACAAGGCCTTCCGGCCCGGGTGCCGCGGCGCCGACCGTGGCCGCCGGTTCCGATGTACTCGCCGGAATCGCGATCGTTCCGGCCCGGATCCGTGGAAACGATTACCGGCGTGCAGCTTTCGGGGAGGCCTGGGACGACGACAACGGCGCTCCCGGTGGGGGCAACCAGTGCGACACCCGCAACGACATCCTCAACCGCGACCTCACGGACAAGACCTACGTCAGCACCAAGCGCTGCGCGCAGGCGGTGGCCACCGGAACGCTGCGCGACCCCTACACCAATTCCACGGTCGGTTTCGTGCGCGGCAACCAGGTGGGGGCCGCAGTTCAGATCGACCACCTGGTGCCGTTAGCCTTCGCCTGGGACATGGGCGCGCGGGAGTGGACCGACCAGATGCGCAAGCGCTTCGCTAACGATCCGGCGAATCTGCTCGCGGTGGCCGGTAAAGCCAACCAGGACAAGGGCGATCTTCCGCCGGGGGAGTGGATGCCCCCCAACAGAGCCTTCTGGTGCCAGTACGCGGTGCAGTTCACCGAGGTGCTGCGGGGCTATCGGCTGGCGATCGATGAGCCGTCGGCCCGGGAATTACAGAACGCGGCGGCCGGCTGCCCGACCGGCTGACCCCAGACTCTTCACCGAATGCAAAGCACGGCGGCCGGCTGCCTCGAGCCGACCGCCGTGCTGAGCGGTTCGAACTAACGTGCCTGACGCGCTGCGCGACCCGTCGAGCCGGCGTTGTCGCTGTTGGCGGCCTTCTCCGCGCGGGCTACCGCACCACGGCTCTTGCGCTTGGATGCAGGTGCCGGAGCCTGTTCGGAAGCCGGTGCCGCCTCTTCCGCCGCGGCGGGAAGGTCAGGGACGGAGGCCAACGCCTCGGCGGCGACCGGTGCCGCCTCGACCGCCGGAGCAGCCGCCGCAGCGGCGGCCGGTACTGCGCTGGCGGGGGCCTGCTGCGGGGTGACCTTGATTGCGTTCGCGACAGCAGTGGCCAGGCTGCCGGTGGCACCGATGAAGCCGACCGGGAGGCCCGGATCGACCACTGTCAGTCCGAGGGTGGCATTGGCCGACAATCCGTCGAAGGCCACTCCGCCGGGATTGAGGAGCCCGCCGGTGCGAATGCCGGCGCTGGAGATGGCCGGACCGAGTTCGGGTCCGGCAAGGTTCTTCACCACGTTGGTGAGATCGAGGAATTTACCGCCGTTGAAGGCCGCGTTGAACAGGTTGGCCGGCAGGTTGATGATCTCGTTGATCGCATTCAGCAGCGGATTGGCACCCTCTGGCGGGGAGAAGATGTTCCGGACCGTCTCCTGCAACTGAAGCATCGACGACAGCCCCGGTCCGGCGAAGCCCAGCAGGAATCCGCTGATGGGCGAGGTGAGCACGCTCAGTACCGGCTCAAGGTCAGGGGCGAGGCTCACGAGCGTGTTGTACATGAATCGCTGGGTGATGAATCCCGGCGAGGCGCCGGGGATCGGAGCGTCGGAGACGTTGTCCGGGCTAGTGGCGAACGGCGCCCGCAACAAATTGCCGACGTTGCCGACGACCTGCTGGGCGATCAGGCCGATGTTCGGCAGTTCCGACAGGTAGGTGAGCTGGTTCTGGACGACCGTTTGCAGGATGGGGAACGGGTTGTCCATGAACACGTCCTGCAGGGCGTACGCATTGTCGACTGCGGCGCTGATCGCGTTCACCCACGGGGTGATCGGGTCGATGGCGGCGGCGAGGTCGACCGAGAGGTTGCTGACGACACGTTCCGGTGCGATCGCGAGCTGGTTCGGGATGGGCTGGACCGGGGTGAGGGCGATGGCGCCCGCGCCAAGGGCAGCGATCCCCGCGGTGAGGTACGACCGAGATGTGATGTTCATTGTTCAGGTCCCCTTCCTGTGATTAACCTGAAGAGATCGGACGCTACCCTGATAATGAGTTAAACGTCACTAAATTGCTCGTTTACCGGAAATAAATTTTTGTGCGGGTTCGCTCCCGTCCGGCATTGGGCCGGAAATGGCGAACGCGGCGGCCGACTGCCCCTACAGTCGACCGCCGCGCTCGCGGCCTCTCTCAGGTGCCGGCAGGCCTTCCCCTCGAGTCCGGGGATGGGACGCCGAAGACCGGTGCAGCAACGCCCAAGTCGGGGTTCCAGCGATCATGGGTATCCATGACTGGACCCTTGTTCCTGTGGCGAACCTGACAGATAAAGAGGTTACCTTAAAATTGTCTGAGCGTCATCATCTGTGCGGAAGAATTTGCTAAACCGCTGGTCAGTCCTCGGCGCCAGATTCTGGATTGGGCCGTAACCGGGTGCCGTCATTGAGTCCGTTGAGCGCCTCGACCTCAGCATCTGTCAGTTCGAAGTCGAAGACGTCGGCGTTCTCGGTGAGTCGGTCAGGGCTGGCGGCGCGGGGAAGTACGACGTTGCCGAGCTGGATGTTCCACCGGATCAGGACCTGCGCGGGCGACTTGCCGTGCGCGTTGGCCACAGCAACCACCCCCGGATTTTCCAGCAACTTTCCGGACCCGAGTGGGCAGTACGCTTCGGTGACAATCCCGTGCTGAGCGTGCACCGCCCTCAACTCGGCCTGGTTGAGCAGTGGATGCAACTCGATCTGATTGACCGCGGGAACGAAGAACGAGAGGTCGATGATGTTCGACAGGTGCTCGGGAGAAAAGTTGCTGACTCCGATCGAGCGGGTGTCGCCGACCTCCTTGGACTTCATGATCCCGCCCCAGGCGTCGACATACTTGCCGTTTTCCTCGGCCGGCCAGTGGATGAGGTAGAGGTCGACGTAGTCCAGGCCGAGTCGGGCCAAGCTGGCTTTGCAAGCATCCTGGGAGGACTGGAAACCCTGGTCGGCCGTTGCCAATTTGGTGGTGACGTACAACTCCTCGCGGGGGATGCCCGAGGCGGCGATCGCGCGCCCGACCGCTTCCTCGTTTGGCCCGGCGGCGGTGTCGATCAGCCGGTAACCGGCAGCTAGGCCTGCGGCGACGGCCGCCTCTGCCTCGGCTGCGGTCAGTTCGGAGACGCCAAGGCCCAGAACCGGGATGCTGTGGTCGTCGTTGAGCGTGACGGTGGGGATAGCGGCCGCCGGTGTCATGTCACCCTGCCTGTGCATTGGTTTAGTCCGCGGATCGGATTGCGTGAGGATAGTACCGAGGGGAAAGAGGTTTCGAGGCGCACCGGCGCTGGCGAGGCCAGGTACCCGCCCGGGCGTAGGCTGCGACTCATGACAACCGTCAAGGAGCGGGCGCTGGTCGTCGGAAACAAGCTGGGCGTCAAGCTCATCCCGCGACTGCCGGACACGGCCAAACGGCTGCTCTCCGGAGGTCGGGCCGTGACCATCGATGGCAACACCCTTGATCCATCCCTGCAGATGCTGCTGGCCGCGCAGAAGGTCGCGGGCATCGACGGCCTGGTGGTTGCCGACGACCCTGTCGCCACCCGGGTCAGCAACAGCACCCTGACCCAGACCCTCGACGAGCGCGATGTGCGCGTCGCCGAGATCAAGCCGGTGTCGATTCCCGGCCCGGCCGGCACCATCGCGGCCCGGCACTACCGCCCTCCGAACGGGGGGTCCCCGGCGCCGCTCCTGGTCTTCTTCCACGGCGGGGGTTGGGTGTTCGGCGACCTCGACAGCCATGATTCGGCCTGCCGGCTGATCAGCCGGGACGCCGGCGTCCACGTGTTGGCCGTCGACTATCGGCTCGCCCCGGAGCACCGTGCGCCGGCAGCCGCCGACGACGCCTACGCCGCCTACCGGTGGGCCCGGGAACACGCCGTCGATCTCGGTGCCGATCCGCGGCGGGTGGCGGTCGGTGGCGACAGCGCCGGCGGAAACCTCGCGGCGGTGGTTACCCGACTGGCCCGGGATGCCGGCGATCCGATGCCCTCGCTGCAGTGGCTGATCTACCCGGTCACCGACTGTCGGGGAGGAACCCGCTCGCGCTCGCTTCTGGGCGACGGATTCCTGCTGACCAAGCACGACACGGACTGGTTCCAGAACTGCTACGTCGAGGGCTCCGGGCTGGACTTCGCCGACCCTCTGGTCTCGCCGTTACTGGCAGAGGATCTGTCCGGGCTGTCACCGGCGCTGGTGATCACCGCCGGCTTCGATCCGCTCCGCGACGAGGGTGAGCAGTACGCGGCCCGACTCCGCGAGGCGGGCGTGCCCGTCGACCACCGACTCATGCCGTCGATGATCCACGCCTTCCTCAACCTCAACGTCCTGGGCGGTGGTGTGGCGCGCGCCAACGCCGAGATGATCTCCGCATTGCGGGCGCACCTGGCCCGCGACTGAGAACCACGGGCTGCCGCCGGTACTCTGGAGGCGCCCGAATCGATCGACAGCGAGGATCTCACCGACCGTGGCCAACAAGAAAAGTACGCCCCGCTACGACCTGAACGCCCAGGACCGTAAGCGTGACATGCTCGTGAAGGTAGGTCTGACCGCCCTGGTGGTGGCCTTCGCCGTCGGGTTGGTGCTGTGGATTGTGATGGGCACCGACAGGAAGAGCACCGACCCCCGGGCCGTGCGGGTTGCCTCCGAGTCGATCATCAAGAAGGACGGCACCGACGAACCCAAGGCCGTGCTCTCGATCTACGAAGACTTCCAATGCCCGCACTGCCGCGACTTCGAGAAGAATTTCGGCCCGACGATCGCCAAACTCGTCGATAGCGGTGCCGCGGCCGTCGACTACAACATGCTGGCCATCCTCAACCGCGTCAACGGCGGCTACTCCACGCGGGCGTCCAACGCGGCCTACTGCGTCGCCGACGAGAACATGGATGCCTTCAAGCGGTTCCACGCCGCTCTCTTCGCCAAGCAGCCCGAGGAAGGTTCCGGTGCCGGCCCCGACAATGCGGCGCTGATCGAGACCGCGCGGCAGGCCGGTGTCACCGGCGGTGTTCCGGACTGCATCAACAAGGGCAAGTACGACAAGATGGTGAAGGGTCTGGCCGCCGCCTCGAATGTGACTGCGACGCCGACGATCCGGCTCAACGGCGAGGACATCAATCCCGCCAATCCCGATGAGCTGATGGCGAAGGTCCGCGCCGTCGTCGGTCCGCTGCCCGCGTTGATGCCGACTCCTTCGCCTGCGCCGCCGGCCCCGGCGCCTGCGCCCGCGGGATGAGTGTGGCCACGCCGGCGACGGTGGAAACCGGCGCGTCCCACCCCGAACCGACCGGCGTGCCGGTGGGTCGGGCGAGCGCCTGGTTGGTCCTGATCGCCGGTGTCATCGGGCTTCTCGCGTCCTCGACGCTGCTGGTCGAGAAGATCGAGATGCTCAAGGACCCCAAATTTGTTCCGAGTTGCAGCATCAACCCGGTGCTGGCCTGCGGGTCGGTGATCGGCACCCCGCAGGCCTCGGTCTTCGGTCCGCCCAACCCACTTTTCGGGATCATCGCCTTCACGCTGGTCATCGTCACCGGGGTGCTGGCCGTGGCCAGGGTGTCGCTACCTCGCTGGTACTGGGTGGGTCTGACCATCGGTACGGCACTGGGCGTGGTGTTCGTGAACTGGCTCGCCTTCCAGAGTCTCTACCGAATCGGCGCACTGTGCCCGTATTGCATGGTGGTCTGGTCCGTGACCGTGCCACTGTTCGCGGTCGTGGCGGCGATCGCCTTCCGCCCGGCGGGGTCCAACCCGGTCTCCCACGGCCTCTACCAGTGGCGCTGGCCGTTGGTCACGCTCTGGTTCACCGCGATTCTGCTGCTGATCCTGGTCCGCTTCTGGGACTACTGGTCCACCCTGCTGTAATGCCGTGACCCGGATTGTCGCGGGCGTCGCCGGCGGCCGGCGCCTGGCTGTGCCTTCGTCGGCCAGACCGACGACCGACCGGGTGCGGGAAGCCTTGTTCAACGTGCTGGCCGCCCGACTCGACTTCGACGGCCTGCACGTGGCGGACCTCTACGCGGGCTCGGGAGCCCTGGGGTTGGAAGCGTTGTCTCGCGGGGCGGCCTCGGTGCTGTTCATCGACAGCGATCGGCGCGCCGCCGAGACCATCGCGCGCAATATCGCGACTGTGGGATTGCCCGGTGCCACCGTGCGTCGGGGGCAGGTGGCTGCGGTGCTGGGTGCCGGAACTGCCCGACGGATGGACCTCGTGCTCGCCGACCCGCCCTACGACCTGCCCGCGGCGCCGATGCAGGCCGTCCTAGCCGCCCTCGCCGATCACGGATGGGTCGGCACCGGAAGCGTGGTGGTCGTGGAACGACCTACGTCAGCGCCGGAGTTGACCTGGCCGGCAGGTTGGTCGCCATGGCCGGTCCGCCGCTACGGCGACACCCGGTTGGAAGGTGCCGACGTCGACGGCTGCTAGCGTCACGGCCATGAGCGCCAACGCGGAGTCGGAGCTTGTTCGGGTGGCGGATCACCGATGACGGGCGTGGTTTGTCCTGGCTCCTTCGACCCGGTGACCCTCGGGCACGTCGATGTGTTCGAACGGGCCGCCGCGCAGTTCGACGAGGTGATCGTCGCCGTCCTGACCAATCCCAACAAAGCCGGGATGTTCTCCACCGACGAGCGGATCGCCATGATCGAGGAGTCCTGCGCGCACCTGCCCAACCTGCGCGCCGAGGCCGGCCAGGGCTTGGTGGTGGACTTTGTGACGGCCCGCGGTTTCACCGCCGTCGTCAAAGGTCTGCGCACGGGCACCGACTTCGAGTACGAGTTGCAGATGGCGCAGATGAACAAGCACATCGCGGGCGTGGACACCTTCTTCGTTTCCACCGCCCCGCAGTATTCGTTTGTGTCCTCCTCGCTGGCCAAGGAGGTGGCAAGCCTCGGCGGAGATGTGTCGCACCTGCTTCCCGATCCGGTGAACCGCCGGTTGCAGGCCAAACTCTCCGGTCGCTGAAGGACCAACGCGCGCTTCGTGTTTCAGGGAAGCACCTGGGGGTACCTCCAGTCCCATGGTGGAACCACCGTCGACTGAT
>CAZRFC010000232.1:0-1975 GCA_964598975.1 uncultured Mycobacterium sp.
GCAAACCGCAGGTGGTCACCCGGACCATCGACGGCAAGCTGCACGAACCGTTCGAGGCGATGACCATCGACTGCCCCGAGGAGTTCGTCGGCGCCATCACCCAGTTGATGGCCAACCGCAAGGGCCGGATGGAGCAGATGACCAACCACGCCGCCGGCTGGGTGCGAATGGACTTCATCGTTCCCAGCCGCGGACTGATCGGTTTCCGCACCGACTTCCTCACCCTGACCCGCGGCACCGGGATCGCCAACGCGGTGTTCGACGGATACCGGCCGTGGGCGGGGGAGATCCGGGCCCGCCACACCGGATCCCTGGTCAGCGACCGAGCCGGCTCGGTGACCCCGTTCGCGATGATCCAACTCGCCGACCGCGGCACCTTCTTCGTCGAACCCGGCGACGACACCTACGAGGGGCACGTGGTGGGCATCAACCCGCGCGCCGAGGACCTCGACGTCAACGTCACCCGGGAGAAGAAGCTGACCAACATGCGGTCGTCGACCGCCGACGTGATGGAGACGCTGGCCCGGCCGATGGAACTCGACCTGGAGCAGGCGATGGAGTTCTGTGCCGGTGACGAATGCGTCGAGGTCACGCCGGAGATCGTCCGGGTTCGCAAGGTCGAACTCGACGCCACCGGCCGGGCCCGCAGCAGATCCCGGGCCAAGGCGCAGAAGGCGTGACCCGGGCCGCCGTTCCACGGTGCGGGACGAACCGGTCGATACGCTGAACGGCGTGCCGAACCGACCACCCAAGCTGCTGACCGCCGCTTGCGTGGCGATGCTGGCCGCCGGGTGCGCCGCCGACCCGCCGCCGGCGCCGCAGAGCACCCAGACCTCGCAGTCCTTCGCGCCGCCCCCCAAAGCCGCGCAGATCATCATGGCGATCGATTCGATCGGCGCCGGCTTCAACCCGCATCTGCTCAGCGACCAGTCGCCGGTCAATGCCGCCGTCAGCGCGATGGTGCTGCCCAGTTCGTTCCGGCCGGTCCCCGACCCGGACTCGCCGACCGGGTCGCGCTGGGAACTCGACCCCAACCTGCTGGTCTCGGCCCGGGTGAGCAAAGACAACCCGTTCACCGTGACCTACAAGCTGCGGCCCGAGGCAGCCTGGACCGACAACGCGCCCATCGCCGCCGACGACTTCTGGTACCAGTGGCGCCAGATGGTCAGCCAACCCGGTGTGGTGGACCCGGCGGGCTACGACCTGATCACCGGGGTGCAGTCGCTGGACGGCGGCAAGACCGCGGTTGTCACGTTCTCCCAGCCGTACCCGGCGTGGCGGGAACTGTTCAACAACCTGTTGCCGGCGCACATCGTCAAAGACGTCCCGGGCGGCTTCTCGGCCGGGCTGAGCCGGGCGCTGCCGGTGACCGGCGGGCAGTTCCGGGTGGACAACATCGACCCGCAGCGCGACGAGATCCTGCTGGCCCGCAACGACCGGTTCTGGGGCACCCCGGCCACCCCCGATCAGATCCTGTTCCGCCGGGCCGGCGTTCCGGCAGCACTGGCCGATTCGATCCGCAACGGCGATACCCAGGTGGCGCAGGTACACGGGGGAGCGGCGGCGTTCGCCCAGCTTTCGGCGATCCCCGACGTGCGCACGGCCCGGCTGATCACCCCGCGGGTGATGCAGCTGACCTTGCGTGCCCAGCAGCCCAAATTGGCGGATCCCCTTGTGCGCAAAGCGATTCTGGGGCTTCTCGACGTCGAGCTGCTCGCTGCGGTCGGGGCCGGCAGCGACAACTCGGTGACACTGGATCAGGCGCTGGTACGCGCGCCGAGTGATCCCGGCTACGTGGCCACCGCGCCCGCGCCGCTGAGCCGCGAGCGGGCGCTGGACCTGTTCAGCCAGGCCGGCTATCAAGTCGACCGCGGCCCGACCGGCTCGCCCGCTCCTCCGATGTCGGGCGGGGCCGCACCGGAGGTCGCCCGCGGACGCATCAGCCGCGACGGGCAGCAGTTGGCCCTGGTGATCG
>CAZRFC010000232.1:1985-7148 GCA_964598975.1 uncultured Mycobacterium sp.
ATCGGTGCCGCGGCCAATGATCCGACGTCGGTCGCGGTGGCCAACACCGCTGCCGACCAGCTACGCAGCGCGGGCATCGCGGCCAGTGTCCAGGCCCTGGAACCGCCCGTTCTGTACGGCCAGGCGCTGGCGAAGAACCTTGTCGACGCCATCGTCGGCTGGCGGTCGGCCGGGGGCGACCTGGCGACGCTGCTGGCATCGCGCTACGGCTGCCCGGCACTGGAGGCCACCCCGGTGGCGACCGACGGAACCCCCGCCGCCCGGACGCCCATCGGTCGGCCTCCGGAGGATCCGCAGACGCCGACCCCCACCACCCGGTCGACGCAGCCCGGGCCCCTGATCCGCGCACCCTCCAACCTCACCGGCATCTGCGATCGGACCATCCAGCCGAAGATCGACGCCGCGCTGGCCGGAACCCTGAACATCAGCGACGTCATCGCCGCCGTTGAGCCCAGGCTTTGGGCGATGGCGACCGTGCTGCCGATCATGCAGGACACCACGATCGTGGCCGCCGGGCCGACGGTCCAGAACGTCAACCTGACCGGTGCCATACCGATCGGGATCGTCGGCGACGCGGGCCGCTGGGTGAAGGCGGCGCCGTGAGGAGTTCCCATGGCTGATGCACCGCGACTGCTGTTCGTTCACGCGCACCCCGATGACGAAACCATCAACAACGGCGTCACGATGGCGCGATACGCCGCCGCCGGCGCCGAGGTCACCGTGGTGACCTGCACCCTCGGCGAGGAGGGCGAGGTCATCGGGGACCGTTGGGCGAAGCTGGCCGTCGACCACGCCGATCAACTCGGCGGGTACCGCATCGCCGAACTCACCGCGGCGCTGCGGCATCTGGGTGCGGCGGGGCCGCGATTCCTCGGTGGCGCCGGATGTTGGCGGGATTCGGGAATGGTGGGTACGCCGGCACGGCGGCAGCCCCGGTTCGCCGACGCCGACTTCGAACACGTGGTTGCCCAACTCGGCGACGTCATTGCCGAACTTCGTCCCCACGTGGTGGTGACCTACGACCCCAACGGCGGTTACGGGCACCCGGATCACATCCAGGCGCATCGCGTCACCACCGCCGCGCTGCCTGCAGTGGCCGAGCGCTGGCAGGTGCCGAAGTTCTACTGGACGGTGGCCTCGCCCAACGCATTCCGTCGGGGTCTGCAGTCGCTGACCGCCGAGGACCTGCGCCCGGACTGGATCTGGCCGGCCGAAGACGCGACGTTCGGGTTCGCCGAGGACCGCATCACCACCGTCGTGGAGGCGCCCGAGCACCTGCCCGACAAGATCGCCGCGATCGCCGCACATGCCACCCAGGTCGAGTTGGGTCCGACGGGGCGGGCCTTCACCCTGTCCAACAAGATCATCATCCCGGTGCTCCCCGCCGAGCATTACGTGCTGGTGTCCGGTCAGCCCGGCCCTGCGGGTGCGGACGGCCGGGAGCACGATCTGTTCGCGGGTCTGAATCTGTCTTGACTGGTGCCGCTCTGACCGAATCCCGCGGGTCCCGTGTTGTGCTGGCGGTCCTCGCGTTGGACGGGATGCTGTCGGCGCTGGCCGGCGCGTTCCTGCTGCCCCAGCATCTGGGCCCGGTGCCGTTTCCGATCAGCGCGGTCCTCAGCGGACTGCTCAACGTGGCATTGGTGTGGGCGGCCGGCCACTGGACCACCTCCCGCAGGCTTGCCGCCCTGCCGTTGTGGACCTGGCTGGCCACGGTGGCGGCCCTGTCCCTGGGCGGGCCCGGCGGCGACGTGATCTTCGGCGGCCCGGGGATCATGGGCTTTTCCGTGCTGCTGCTCATCATCCTCGGCGCCCTTCCGGCCGCGATGATGCTGCGTCGGATGGGCCGCCCGTCGCCGCAGGTCGGCGCCTGAGCCCCGTCAGTTGGCGTTACTGTGCGCCCGTGACGTGCGGCCCGGCCGCTCGGCCCGGACCGACGAACCCGCGCCGGTGTCCTCGGCGGCCGCAGCACTGGCCGGGGCGCTGTGGCCCCGGCGGGCGGTGCGGGCAGGTTGCGGCGCCTCTGCATCAGCAGATGCCTCGACGGCCTCCGGCACGGTGACGGTCACCGGGGCGATGGCCGCGACGGCCGGTTCGGCACCCGGCGCGTCGGAGGACTCCGCGACCTCGGCGGCTTCGGTGCTCGTGGTCTCAACGTCCGTGGTGTCGACACCCGCGATTTCGACTCCGGCGGCGTCGGCCGTGGAGCCGTTGTCGCTGTTCGCGGGGATGGCGGGGGTTTCGGTCGCCGGCGTGGTGCTGACGGCCTCGGCGGCCACCGCACTGCCCTCCACCGGCGTCACCGCGGCGGGGCCCCGAAGGCTCGCCGCGCTGGCGGCAACCGAAGCGCCGGGAAGCGGCGGGATCGGCGGCAGCGGCGGGAACGGCACCAGGCTGTTCAGCCAGGCGAGCCCGTAGTCGACGAAGTTGTTGGCCGCGGTCTGGAAGCCGGTGGCGATATCGGGCCAGATCTGGCTGAAGTTCAACCCGATGACATCGGCGAAGGCGTACACGCCGGAGCGCACCAGCGGCTCAATGCTGTTGTACGCGAACGGAACACCCGGGGCGAACCACCACAGACCCGGAATAATGCCCAGCGCGTACTGAGCCAACTCGGCGGCGTAGTTGGCCCACGGCTCGACGGCGTTGTAGGTGTTCTTGATCGCGACCTCGATCGGAGTGGTGATCGACTTGGCCGACGGGGCGGCCAGCAGACCGCTTGCGGTCAGGCTTGCCGCGCTGGCCGGAACCGACGCCCCGGGGAAGGGCGGGAACGGGGGAAGCGGCGGCAGGGGCACGATGCTGTTGAGCCAGGCCAGGGCGTAGTCGACGGCGTTGTTGACCGACTCGGTGATGCCCGCGCTGATGTCGGGCCCGATCTGGGCGAAGTCCAGGCCGATCACGTCGGCGAAAACGTACACCCCGGACTGCACCAGCGGTTCGATGGTGAAATAGCCCAGGTCGATGGCCGGCGCCAGCCACCACACACCCGGGATGAAGCTCAGCACGTACTGAGTCAGCTCGGCACCCCAGGCGACCCACGGCTCGACGGCGTTGTAGGTGTTCTTGATCGCGATCTCGAGCGGGGTGGTGACCGAGGACAGCGCGACGGCCGCCGCCGCACTCTTCGCGGGGTTCAACGCCGGCACACTCGCCGGGGTCACCACCGCGGCACCGACGACGGCTGCGCTGACGCCTGCGATCAGGTAGGAGCGGGCGGACAAGCCGAGGCTGGACGGGCTCATGACAACACCTCACACGTTTGCTGACAGTTCGCTGAGAGAGTGTACGCCCGATCCTGAGAAATTCACAGACGGTGGTCGTGCTGCCAGCGGCGGTCCGGGCTGCCGATACTACTGTGGTGCCCATGACCTCGACGGCGCTGCGCCGGGTACTGCGACGGGCGCGCGATGGTGTGTCCCTGAACGCCGACGAGGCGTCGATCGCGATGACAGCCCGGGGCGACGACCTCGCCGATCTGTGTGCCAGCGCGGCCCGCGTCCGCGACGCCGGGCTGATGTCGGCGGGTCGGCGCGGGCCGGGTGGACGCCTCCCGGTGTCCTACTCCCGCAAGGTGTTCATCCCCGTCACGCACCTGTGCCGGGACACCTGCCACTACTGCACCTTCGTGACAGTGCCCGGCAAGCTGCGCGCCGAGGGGCGCGGCATGTACCTCGAACCCGACGAGATTGTCGATATCGCCCGCCGGGGCGCCGAACGCGGATGCAAAGAAGCGCTGTTCACCCTGGGCGACCGGCCGGAGGCCCGCTGGCCAGAAGCGCGCCAGTGGCTCGACGAACGCGGGTATGACTCGACCCTGGACTACGTCCGGGCGGCCGCCATCCGGGTGCTCGAGGAAACCGGTCTGCTGCCGCACCTCAACCCGGGGGTGATGAGTTGGGCCGAACTGTCGAGGCTCAAGCCGGTGGCCCCGTCGATGGGCATGATGCTGGAGACGACGTCGCGCCGACTCTTCGACACCCGCGGCCTGGCCCACTATGGCAGCCCCGACAAGGATCCGGCGACCCGGTTGCGCACGCTGACCGACGCCGGCCGGCTCTCAATCCCGTTCACAACCGGACTGCTGGTCGGCATCGGCGAGACGTTGCCCGAACGCGCCGACACCCTGCATGCAATCCGCAAGGTGCACAAAGAGTTCGGTCACGTCCAGGAAGTCATCGTGCAGAACTTCCGGGCCAAGGACCGCACCGCGATGGCGGCGGCGCCCGACGCCGACGTCGACGAGTTCCTGGCCACCGTCGCCGTGGCGCGACTGGTGCTGGGGCCGGACATGCGCATCCAGGCCCCGCCCAACCTGGTCTCGCCCGGGGAATGCCTGGCGCTGCTGGGCGCCGGCGTCGACGACTGGGGCGGGGTTTCCCCGGTGACCCCGGATCACGTCAACCCCGAACGTCCGTGGCCCGCGTTGGACGATCTGGCCGCCGTCACCGAGCAGGCCGGTTTCGATCTGGTCCAACGGCTCACCGCCCAACCGAAGTACGTGCAGGCGCCGGCCGGCTGGATCGATCCCCGGGTGGCCGGCCACGTGGCGGCACTGGCCGACCCGGAGACCGGCCTGGCTCGCGACGTCACCCCGGTCGGCCGGCCCTGGCAGGAGCCCGACGAGGCTGCCGAGTCGCTCGGCCGCGCCGACCTCGCGACCGCCATCGACACCGAAGGGCGCCGCACCGGGGCCCGCAGCGACCTCGGCAGCGCCTTCGGGGACTGGGAATCCATCCGGGACCGGGTCGGCGAACTTTCCGCGCGCGCTCCGGAGCGGATCGACACCGACGTCGCCGCCGCCCTTCGCGCCGCCGAACGAAACCCGGGTGGATGCAGCGACGCCGAGTACCTGGCACTGGCGTGCGCCGACGGAGCTGCGCTGGATGCCGTTGCCGCGCTGGCTGATTCGCTCCGCAGTGATGTCGTCGGCGACGACGTGACCTTCGTGGTGAACCGGAACATCAACTTCACCAACATCTGCTACACCGGCTGCCGGTTCTGCGCCTTCGCTCAACGCAAAGGCGATGCCGATGCCTTCTCGCTGTCCACCCGCGACGTCGCAGACCGGGCGTGGGAGGCGCACGTCGCCGGCGCCACGGAAGTGTGCATGCAGGGCGGTATCGACCCCGATCTCCCGGTGACCGCCTACGCCGACCTGGT
>CAZRFC010000233.1:0-7098 GCA_964598975.1 uncultured Mycobacterium sp.
ACACACCAGCCACACTGCCCTCAACACCCCCGAAGGCTTAGGAGACACGCCCTAGCCGCGCGGACCTCGTCAGCCGGAGTGGCAGGACCCGCCCTTGGCGGTCGGTGGGGCGTCGATCGACGGATTGCGGTCGAAGAAGCCGGACGGCTTGAGCCAGAACGACACGGTGTCTACCGACATGATCGGCCACTCCTCCATCCGGGTGATGTGGTGGATGCCGAACACGTACCAGAGCACGACGTCGGTGTTCACCAGCGGCGCATCGTCCTTGATCCACTCGGTCATCCCGGCATCGGTCTCGGACTGGACGGGGTAAGCCCCTGCCGGCCAACGTTCGTCCGAACTGTTCTTCGTCACCCACAGGGTGTGGCCGATCACCGGAGCACGCAGATACTGGGGTGACAACTCATCCATCATTGCCGGAAAGCAGGCCCCGGGAACGAGTTTGTAGCTGACATTGGTGCCGTGCTTGTTGGTTTTGTTCGGATTGACCACCTTCCAGCTTCGCTGGGTCGACCAGTCGAAGTCCCGTGCGGATTCCGCCTCGGAGGTGATCGGCGTCGCCTCGGTCACCAGAGCGAGTCCGTAGGGATTGTCCGCAGAAACCGGCGGCGCGACCGAGTCGATCTCCATGACGGTGTTGTCCTCGCCGTCGACGTCCAAGTCCAGCCGGGCGACCAGGAAGTGCTGATGGAACGGGGCGTAGGTGTTCTTGTCGACGACGGTCCCGTAGGGCGGCGGGGCCGAGCCCTCCGGGAAGGGCGTGGTGACCATAATGCCGGTGGCCCGGATCTCACACTCGATGTTGCCGTCCTGATATAGGCGCCAGTAGATCAGGTACTCGTAGTTGGCGACGGTCGCATGGCAGGAGATCACCATCCGGCGCTGCCGGCGCACCTCGGCTCCATTCTTGTAGTCGACGTGCTTCCACAGAACGGCGTTGTCCTCCTCGTGCAGACATATCGCGTTCTTGATGGTGTAGGGCTCGCCCCGGGTGTTAGCCAGGGTGGCGTCGAGGTAGACGATCTCGCCCAGGCAGTCGCAGCCCAACTCAAGCGAGGTCGTCATGACACCCAGGCCCCACTCCCCGATGTCGAAGGCCGTCCTGCGGTAGTGATCGAAAGAGGGATCCCGATAGGGAACCACCATCTCGGCAAGCGAAATCCGGTAGGCGACATCGCGTTTGGTGCCGTTGTCGTCGAAGGCCAGCTGATAGATCACCGGCCCCTCCCGGTAGTTGAAGCCCAGCCGCATGGTCCAGTTGAGCCATTTCAGTTCCGAGCCGTCGAGGGTGAACGACGGGCCCTCGGGCTGGGTGATGTGAAGCGGCTTGACATCGGTCCGTGGCTCGATACCGCGTACCGAGGGCACGTACTCACAGTCGACCTCGGGCTGGCCATAGGAGTGGTCGTTGTCGATTTCGAGAAGTTCATGGGTATTCATGTCGACGACCAGTTGAAGGCCGGAGACTGGGTGGCCGTAGGGGTTGCCCTCCGGCGTCGCCCGCACCCAAAGGTCGCACCAGCCGAGCCTGCGGTTCGGGTACTTCTCCTTTCGTCGCAGGACGGCTCTGGCGAGTTCCACCGAAGCCGGCATCAGAGCCTTGGCGTACGCCCAGGTGTCGATCAGGATGAGGCTCATGTCGGTGAAGCCGCGCTCGGCAAGTGCGGCAATGACATCGGGATGCTTGCGCATCGCCTCGTCCATCTCGTAGAACTCGTCGACGGTGAAATTGGGCTGCACATCGGGGATGTGCTCGAACGAAATCACCCTGTCCGCAGTCAGATCCACGGTGGCCTCGTAGGTCTTGTTCTCGGACCGGTCCAGCAGCACCGAGAAGGACGTGCGCGGCACGGGATCGCCCGAGCGCCAGGCCTTGACGAAGCTCTTCTCGGGCTCCTTGAGTTCGATGGACATGAAACGCCACCCGTTGCTGACCCGGCCCTCGCCGCGGAGGATTTCGGCGGTCCGCCGGAACTCCTCGGCCGACAATGAGTCCAGTGGATGCTGAGCCATTCAGGTCTCCTTCGTAAGGTCGATCTCCCCCGCTGTTTCCAGGTCACGTCCGCCTGCAACATGAGAGAATCCCTCCGGCAGGACGCCATTCGAGCGGGAGGGCCTCGGAGTTCAGATGATATCCAGCGTGTTCCGATCCCGAGGACTTAATGGCATCCCGGAAATCCGCACCTTCTTCCGAACCAACGAGCAACCCATCTTCTTCGTCGGCCCGACGGCCTTCAACCTGCTCGGAATCGACCGGTGGGTGCGTGCCTTCGAGTACATCGTCTACCACGACTCCTGGGACTCGTCCCACCCCCGCGTGTTCACCCCCAACAGCAAGCCTTATATCGAGTTCACCAGTTCCGAAGAGATCAACAACTATCTTCTGCGGGACCCTGAAGTACAGCGCCATATCGAATCACGCTGCCTGGCAACCGGATTACGACCAATGATCGCGATGGTCTTCTTCGACGAAGAGACCGAACAGATCTGCCGCGAGCTCGATTACAACTTGATACTGCCGCCGGATTCACTACGCAGGCATCTGGACTCAAAGATCGTCACCACTCGACTCGGTGAGGAGGCCGGCGCCCCTTCCGTTCCCAACATCCTGGCCCGGGCCGACAGCTATCAGCAGTTGAACCAGCTGTCTACCGAGGCGGGACTGGGCTCTGATCTGGTGGTCCAGACGCCCTATGGCGACTCGGGCAAGACGACGTTCTTCATCACCAAAGAGGCCGACTGGAACCGCGACGCCGAGAACATGATCGGCCAGGACCTGAAGATCATGAAGAGGATCAACAACCGGGCAGTGGCAGTGGAGGCGGTCAACACCGAGCACGGAACTGTCGTCGGTCCGTTCATGACCGACTTGACCGGCTATCCGGAACTGACCCCCTACCGAGGCGGGTGGTGCGGCAACGACCTCTATCCGGAAGCCCTCTCCGAGGCGCACCGCAACACGGCCATCCAGCACGTGCGGCGTCTCGGAGACCGGCTTCGCAAGGAGGGCTACCGGGGGTTCTTCGAGGTGGACGTCTTGGTCGACCTCGACTCCGACGAGGTTTACCTCGGCGAACTCAACCCGAGGATCTCCGGGGCATCCTCGATGACCAACGTCACCGCCGGCGCCTACGCCGACATTCCCCTGTTCCTCTTCCACCTGCTCGAGTTCATGGACATCGACTATTCAGTCGACGTCGACGAAATCAACGAGCGCTGGCGGGAACTCGCCGCAGTGGACGTGTGGGCCCAATTGATCATGAAGGAGCCCAACGACTCGGTGGAGCGGATTTTGGCCGCACCGGAGACCGGGCGATACCGGCTCACCGAGGATGGCGATCTGCGTTTCATCGGTGTCACCAACGACTGGCATGACGTGACCCACGAGGACGAGTGCTTCTTCCTGCGCGTGTACGGTCCTGGTGACTACCGGTTCAAGGGGGCCGATCTGGGCATCCTGGTCACCAAGGGAAGAATGCAGACCGAGGACGGTCTCACCCGCCGGTGCCGCAGCTACATCGACGGTATCCGCGCGATGTACGTCAGCGAACCGCTGCCGAGCCCACCGGCGGTGTATCCGATCGGCTTCGTGAAGTAGCGTTCAATTCCGGCCGCGCTTGCGGACTTCCGCGATACCGATCGGGCCGGTCAGTGCACCAGGCCCTGCCGCCTGGCCGGACAGCCCGGCGAGATGGCGGCCCGTCTCGGCGAACGCCCGAATGGTGTCGACCAGATAGGACGGCGTCTGGGCGGACGGCCATGAGGACATCTTCACCGACACCGTCCGAGTCGCCCGGTCGACTACCACCATCTGCCCGTGGATACCCAGACAGACCATCAGATCGCCAAGCGGACCGGGCACGAACCAGAACTGATTCCGGTACCAGCCTCCGGGCAGCGTTGCCTCCGAGGCCGAGGAAGCGAACGCTCCCCTGATGTCGGGGTCGATGGTTCGCGACTTGATCAACCACTTGTTCGGCACCACGGGAACTCCCGCCGCGTAGCCGTCGTCCAGCAGCATCTGGCCGAATCTGGCGATATCGCGGGCGGTCGCCGACATCCCTCCGTCGTGGATCGGGGAACCCACTCCGTCACAGGTGATCTCGGCTTGGAACTCTGCGCCAATCGGCCGCCAGATCAGATCGGAGATCAAGTCGGCCATCCGGACGCCGGCGGCACGCTCGCACACCCAGCCGAGCATGTCGGTATCCGCCGAGCGGTATACGAAGGAACCGCCGTGGGGGCCCGCGGCACTCATGGAGGCGAGGAAGGCGTACATGCCGCCGGTGTGTCCGGGACTCAAGCCGGGGCGCCACCCCATATGGCGCTCCATCACCCGGACCTCGGAGTCCGGGTTGGTGTACTCCTCACGGAACAAGACGCCGGTGCGCATGTCCAGCAGATCGCGGGTGCTCGCCCCGCTGTATCCCGAGCCCGCGATTTCGGGCACGTACAGGTCTATGGGCTGATCCGGATCGAGGTGGCCGCGGCTCACCAGCACGCCGGTAACACAACCCACGACGGACTTGGTGACCGACATAAGCAGGTGCACGGTGTCCGGGGTCATCCCGTTGTCGTAGGTCTCCAGCACGATACGTCCGTCGTGAAGGATCACCACGGCGTCGGTCCAGGTCTCGGCCAACACCTCGGCCAGCGTCGAAGTCCGATCGTCGACTCTCTGCACGGTGACCGTCGCCGGGTCGAGAGGGTCGGCACGGTCCAATGGCCGGACGGATCCCTGTCCGCGCGAAATGCGTTGCGTAGGTATCAGTTCCCGCAAATGCTGGAAGGACCAGCGATTGAACGGGGGATCCTGCCAGTTCACCAGAGTCACTCGTGACGCCGGGTCGGACGGGAACCCGCTCATCAGGGGCACTTCGGACATTGCTCAACCCTACCGGTCATCCCCTGCCTGTCTCGCTCCTCCTCCGCCTCGTCCCTCGGCGGCATCGTCGACTCGACGGTCACGCAGCAGAGGTCACCCGGTAGACGTCATAGACACCCTCAACGCCGCGCACCGCGTTGAGCAGGTGGCCCAGATGTTTGGGGTCGCCCATCTCGAAGGTGAAGCGGCTGACGGCAACCCGCTCATCGGAGGTGGTCACCGAGGCAGACAGGATGTTGACTTTCTCATCGGCCAGTACCCGGGTGACATCGGAGAGCAACCGGTGACGGTCGAGTGCCTCGACCTGGATGGCGACCAGGAACACCGATGTCGGTGACGGCGCCCACAGCACGTCGATGATCCGTTCGGATTGCTGGCGGAGATCGCTGGCATTGGTGCAGTCGGTGCGATGCACGCTCACCCCGCCACCGCGTGTGACGAAACCCATGATGTTGTCGCCGGGAACTGGCGTGCAGCACTTCGCCAACTTGGTCAACGTGCCCGGCGCTCCGGGAACGGCCACCCCAGTGTCCTCGTTGCTGCGATGCCGCACCAGCATGGTGGCCGGGGTTGACCGCTCGGCCAACTCGTCCTCGGCATCGTCGGTACCGCCGAGTTGAGCCAGCATGCGCTGCACCACATGCCGCGGGGACACATGCCCCTCCCCGACCGCGGTGTAAAGCGCCGAAACGTCGGCGTAGCGCAGTTCCTTCGCCAGCGCGCCCATGGCTTCGCCGTTGACCAGACGCTGAAGTGGCAGGCCGCCCCGACGTACTTCCCGGGCGATGGCGTCCTTGCCGGCCTCCAGTGCCTCTTCGCGACGCTCCTTGGCGAACCACTGCCGGATCTTGGCTTTGGCCCGGGGGGAGACAACGAAGCTCTGCCAGTCTCGTGAGGGGCCCGCGTTGGGCGCCTTCGAGGTGAAAACCTCGACCACTTCGCCGTTTTCAAGTTTGCGTTCCAGCGCCACCAAGCGACCGTTCACCCGGGCGCCGATACAGCGGTGCCCGACCTCGGTGTGCACCGCGTAGGCGAAGTCAACCGGTGTGGAGCCGGCGGGCAGAGTGATCACGTCCCCCTTCGGGGTGAACACGAAGATCTCCTGCACCGCAAGGTCGTAACGCAGCGACTCGAGGAACTCCCCGGGGTCGGCGGCCTCCCGCTGCCAGTCCAGCAACTGCCGCATCCAGGCCATGTCGTCGATCTCCGCGGAGGCGTGCGGATGCGGAACCCCGTTGCGCCCCTTGGCTTCTTTGTACCGCCAGTGCGCCGCGATGCCGTATTCGGCGGTCCGGTGCATGTCGCGGGTGCGGATCTGCACCTCCAGCGGTTTGCCCTCCGGCCCCACCACGGTGGTGTGCAGCGACTGGTAGACCCCGAACCGGGGCTGGGCAATGTAGTCCTTGAAGCGGCCCGGCATCGGCTGCCACAGTGAATGCACCACACCCACCGCGGCGTAGCAGTCTCGGATCTCGTCGCAGAGGATGCGCACCCCGACGAGGTCGTGGATGTCGTCGAAGTCGCGGCCCTTGACGATCATCTTCTGGTAGATCGACCAGTAGTGCTTCGGTCTGCCTTCGACGGCTGCGTTGATCTTCATCGCACCCAGTGCGGTGTTGATGTCGGCCCGCACTTTAGCCAGGTAGGTGTCCCGTGACGGCGCCCGGTCAGCCACCAGTCGGACGATCTCCTCATAGCGTTTCGGGTGCAGGATCGCGAAGGAGAGATCTTCCAATTCCCACTTGACAGTCGCCATTCCGAGCCGATGAGCAAGGGGGGCAATCACTTCCAGGGTTTCCGTCGCCTTGCGGGCCTGCTTCTCCGGCGGCAGGAACCGCATCGTGCGCATGTTGTGCAGCCGGTCGGCGACTTTGATCACCAGCACCCGCGGGTCGCGGGCCATCGCGATGATCATCTTGCGGATCGTCTCGCCCTCGGCGGCGGTGCCCAGCGCCACCTTGTCCAGCTTGGTGACGCCGTCGACGAGGTGGCCGACCTCGGTGCCGAATTCCTCGGTGAGCGCTTCCAGCGTGTAGCCGGTGTCCTCGACGGTGTCGTGCAGCAGCGCGGCGATCAGCGTGGTGGTGTCCATGCCGAGTTCGGCCAGGATGTTGGCCACCGCCAACGGGTGGGTGATGTAGGGGTCACCGGACTTGCGCAGCTGGTCGGCGTGGCGCTGCTCGGCGACCTCGTAGGCCTTCTGCAGCAGC
>CAZRFC010000234.1:0-7046 GCA_964598975.1 uncultured Mycobacterium sp.
GTGGTGGCCTGCCCGGGCCGGCTCGAGGATCTGATGCGCCAGAAGCTCGTCAGCCTCGACGACGTCCAGGTCACGGTCATCGACGAGGCCGACCACATGGCCGACCTGGGCTTCCTGCCCGGGGTCACCCGGATCCTGGCGGCCACCCCGCGCGGCGGGCAGCGCCTGCTGTTCTCGGCGACCCTGGACAACGGGGTGGACAAACTGGTCACCCGGTTCCTGTCCGATCCGGTGTCGCATTCGGTGGACAACCAGAACACCCCCGTCGCGGCGATGACCCACCACGTGTTCTACGTGGCCGGGGCGGACGCCAAGAAGGACCTGGTGCGCACGCTCGCCTCGGGCAGCGGCCGCCGGATCCTGTTCATGCGCACCAAGCATCAGGCCCGCAAGCTGGCCCGCCAGCTGACCGAGTCCGGTATCCCGTCGGTGGATCTGCACGGCAACCTGTCCCAGCCGGCCCGCGACCGTAACCTCGCGGCGTTCACCGCCGGGACCGCCCGGGTGCTGGTCGCCACCGACATCGCGGCCCGCGGCGTGCACGTCGACGATGTCGAACTGGTCGTGCACATCGACCCGCCCGCCGAGCACAAGGCCTACCTGCACCGCTCCGGGCGCACCGCCCGCGCCGGCCGCGCCGGTGACGTCGTCACCGTGGTGCTGCCCGAGCAGCGCAAGGAGACCCAGGTGCTGCTGCGCAAGGCCGGCATCACCGCTGCGCCGCAGCAGGTGGCGTCCGACTCGCCGGCAGTGCTGGATCTGGTCGGTGAGGTCGCGCCGTATCAAGCTCCGGTCGCCGTCGCACCGGCCCAACCCAAGTCGAATGCGCCGCGCCGCAACAACGGTTCGGGTCAGCAGCGTCGACGCGGTCCCGGCTCACCGCAGGGGCGTCCGGCGCGAACGGGCCAGCGGCGCAGGGGATCTCGCGCGGCGGGATCACCCGCGGTCTAAGTCTCCTCGTTCGACGTCGGCGCGTCGGCCGGATCCCGGTCGGCGCGTTCGGCCTCCCACGAGCAACTCTCCGCGCGGGCCGCGCGCACGATGCGGTCCGCCCTCTCGTAGACAGGGTCGGCCCGATCCAGTTCGGAGATGTGGCGCGCCCCCGCGCGGCGCAGCACCATCAGCGCCAGCGTCATCGGTGTCACCGCAGGCACTACCAGAATCCTGGTTGCGGCGGTTCGACCGTCGATCGCCATCAGCCGGTGGCGGGGGGAGCCCCCGTTGAGCGTCGCGGCGGCGGGCACCGTCATGGTGCTCATCATCGGGGTGACCGACCCGGCCGACCAGTTCAGGCGGATGTCGACGACGTCGCCGAGGGCCGGTCGCAGCGCCTCGATGAGATCGGGGAGTTCGCGGACCATCGAACCGGTGCGCGGCCACCACGCGCCGCCGAGGTCGCCGCCCAGCACCGCCGACAGGGACAGCCGAACCGGACTGGAGGTTCTGCGGGAACTGCGAGGCGCACTCACGATGGTGGTTCCTTCAGGTAACCGGCGCGTGCCGCGCTCGCGAATGAGGGACCACCGCAGGCAATTTCGACACTACACCCGCCGGTACACGCAGCGTCAGTCGCCGATTCCCAGCCGTCGGGCCACATCAGGTCCGCCGTAGGTGACGATGGACTCCGGGTCGCCGCACACCACCAGTTGGTCGCGGGCCCGGGAGAGCCCGACGTAGAGCCGTTCGGAGGCGCGTTCCAGGGCGTAGCGGTCGTTGACCACCAGCACGATGGCGCGACGCTCCAGGCCCTTGAAGCCCAGCACGTGGCCGTAGAACACCTGCTCGGCGTCCCAGAAGCTGTCCCAGTAGGCCTCGTTGCCGCCGGCCTGCCGGGCCTTCTGTTCGGGGTGGCGGCTGCCGGTGGTCAGCAGCGCGACGTCCTGCGGTCGCCACTCCTCGAGCAGGACCTCGATCTGGTCGTCGCCGACGTCCATCGCCTCGTCGGCGTCGCAGGCCACGAACCGCACCTCCGGCCCGTCGCCGCCGAGGAACCGCATCGGGTGATCGACCAACGGCTGGAAGGCATTCGCGATCTGGCGGGTGTTGCGGATGTTCTGATCCAGGATCAGCGGCACCAGCGGCACCGGCGGGGTGCCCTGCCGGTCGAACACCCGCTGACCCTCGTCGAGGAAGACGTACAGCCCGCCCTCGTCGGGGTCGCGCAACGCGGCCAGCACCGGCTCCCACCAGCTGTCGGCGAAGTCCTGCGCCTCGTCGATCACGATGGCGTCGAAGCGCTTTCCGTCCGGCAGACCCGACGCCAGCGCCAGCATCGCGGCGGGCAGATCGTGTTCGAAGAACTGGGAGGTCTCCTTGGTGCGTTCGAGTTCGTCGGGTCCGGCCGGGGCGCCCCACTCGATACCGAGGCTGTGGAACTCGCCGACGTAGCCGGGCTGCTGACGGCGGTTCCAGCCGGCGGTGATCCGCTTGAGATAGGACGCCAGCCCGTGGGAGTAGCAGAGCAGCGCCACCCGCTGGCCGGCGTTGGCCAGCCGGCGGGCCTGCTCGAGGGCCAGGAAGGTCTTGCCGCTGCCCGCGCCGCCGCGGATCTCCACCCGGTTGAGCAATCGGGTCGCGCTCAGGATCACGGCCTGCTGCTCGTTGAGGATGTCGGCGGCGCTCTCGTTCTCCAGGGCGCGGGCCACCACGTCGCGCTGCGGCAGTCCGCGCCCGCCCAGCGCGGCCTGCAACTGCTCGGAGGCCACCGCCGACAGCAGTGGCAGGTCGGCCTCCTGGCTGAGTGCGATGTGGCGCAACTTCTCGGCCAGCGATCCGATCTCGTTGCGGTCGATCACCATCCAGCGCGGACAGTCCGACAGCGCGAAGCCGTCGGGCACCTCGCTTTGGGTCAGGACGACGACGTGGTTCCACCGGGGCCGAGCCTGCGTCCACCGGGGGTCGGACTCTATGAAGTCGCGCAGCGCGTAGCGGGCCTGGCGCACCTGCCGGACCGGGTCGATGATCTTGGCCTTGCCGCCGCGCGACCGCTGCCGCCAGTCGACGCCGTCATGCCACACCTCGCCGCCCTTGACCTCGATGCAGAGGATGCCGGCCCCGTCGATGGCGACGACGAAGTCGATCTCGTGGTCCTTGAGGTGATCGGTGACCCGCTTACCGGCGATGACGACGTCGTCGTCCCCGAGTTGCGCGCACAGCGCATCCCAGACCAGGCGCTCACTGCGGTTGGCAAGCCGCGGATCCTCGGGCAGGGTGATCGGCATCGGCCTCCCTCCCCGTGCGTCTGCCTGACGCGGCCATCGTAGGCGGCAAGGATGCGTGGCCGGCGGCATTCGCCCCGGTGGGTCGCAGGAACGTCGGCGCATCGGATCGTGTAGTCTTGGCCGCAGAGTCGCTTACGCCTCAACGGCGTCGCAGAATGTATGTCCGAGCACCGGACCGCTATCGCAACTCGATTCATTGCCCAACCGGAAGTCTGTGCCGGTTGCAGGAAAGAAAAACGATTGAACGACAACCTTTTTTCCCATCCCGTGGAGTCGCAGTACGTTCCGCCGACTCACGAGGGGGCCACTGATCCCATCAAGAACCCGGTGTTCTCCGATCAGGAAACCCAGATTCACCAATAGCCAACGCATTGGCGGACTTTCGCACCCTGCGGTGCGGAGATGCCGGCTGCGATCCGTTCAGTCCGGCTTGAGGATGTCGACTTCAGACATCCATGAATGAGAGAAGTAAGAATGGCACAGGGAACTGTGAAATGGTTCAACAGCGAGAAGGGCTTCGGCTTCATCTCGCCCGACGGTGGCGCGGAAGATGTTTTCGTCCACTTCTCCGAGATCAGCGGCAGCGGCTACCGCTCGCTGGAGGAGAACCAGCGGGTCGTGTTCGACATCGGCCAGGGCGCCAAGGGGCCCCAGGCTCTCGCGGTCCGACCGGAGTAAGCGCACCCCGAAACTTGTGGGCCGGCAGGGAAACCTGCCGGCCCGCTTTCGTTCCCGCCCCTTCGTGCCCTAGTGCACTCGGCCCAGCATCGACATGAGGTACTGCGACGCCTCCTCGATTCGGAGGTGCTCCACCCGATGGGGCTGATGAAGTTCGACATCCTCGGCCAGGCGCGCGATGCCGCCCCCGGTGATCGCCAACAACACCTTGTCGGCCCGGTCGATCTCGCCCGCCGCGACGGCGTCGCGCAGCCCGGCCAGCGCAACGGCCGCCGGTTCCATGATGTCGATGCCGAGGATCTCGCCGGCCAGGGTCGCCGCGGCCGCCGCGGCGTCGCCGGTGACGGCGTAGGCCTGGCCGTTGGTCTCCAGCAGTAGGTCCCGAAGACCGCCGCGCATGCCGTAAGCCGGTGCCCGGTTAACGAGCACGTCGGCGTAGGTCTGGACCGGCCCGGCGGGAAAGTCAGAGGGCTCCAGTTGGCTCCGCCGATCCCGCCAGGCCCGCACGACCGGTTGGTGTTCGACGTTTTGGACGACGTGGAAGCGGGGCATCGCGGTGCCGAATCGACCGTCGGAGATGAGCCGTCGGGCCATCTCGCCGACGCCGACCGGGCCGGGCCCCCCGCCGACTGCCTGGACGTAGTGGTCGGGCATCGCCCCCATCGCGCCGACGGCGTCGAGCAGCAAAGTTCCGATGCCGTCCCGGCGGGCGACGTTGCGCACCCCGCCCTCGCGCTGCCAGCCGATCCGGGCGGCGGTTTCGCCCACCACGTGGGTGGCGTCGCCGTAGTCGGCGTCGCGGAGGGCCACGATCACCGTTGAGTCGGCCTGCGGAACACCCGGACGCCAGATCTTGGGCAGGTGCTGCTCGGCGACCACGATCACCACCGGGTAACCGGCGATTCCGCCGAAGTGGGCGAACGAGCGGCCGGTGTTGCCCGCCGTCGCCACCATCACCCCCGGCGCACCGCACTCGAGGAGTCGCTGCAGCGTCGGCGCCACCTCGAGGTCTTTGAACGATCCGGTGGGGCAGGCACCGTTGCGCTCGGGCCAGTACCCGTTGAAGCTGATCCACAGGTCGTCGAGTCCCACCGCCGCCCCGAGTTCGGGCGCCGGCAGGCAGGTGCTGCCGGCCTCGACGGTGCCCTTCGACTCGACCGGGAGCCAGGAGCGGAACCGCCACAGTCCGCTGGCCTGCTCGTCGAGGACGAGTTGCCGGGGGTACTCAGCAACGATGAGACCCTCCGGGCAACACTCCAGGTGGTAGCCGGTGCCCGCCGGGTAGCGCGACTGACAGAAGTTGCAGACCAGCTCATAGGGAACTGAATTCACGAGGCCCTCCTCGTCAGCGCACCGGCAGGTGCGACGGGGTGATCGGGGTGGCCTCGAGCCGCGTCAGGTCGGAGCGGGCACACACAGCAAACTCATAGTAGTAGGAAAAGGTGCGAACAACCATTGCCTGAGCTCAGCGGCTGCCGCTCTTCTCGAACAGGTAGTGGAAGACCATCCACTCGTTGCCGTCGCGGTAGCCGAAGACCTCCGAGCAGAACAGCAGGAACATCCTCCAGCGCTCCAGCGCGACGGGGGCCGACGTCGGGCCCCCCTCGAGGATCTGCAGGCACTGGGTCTTGTTGGCGTCGAGGCGTTCCAGCCAGGCGTCCAGGGTCTTGCTGTACTCGCGTCCGTTGACGTCCCACACCCGGCTCTGCCGCAGGTCCGGCGGCAGGAAGTTCTCGAACAGGTCCCGGCTGGGCATGGTGCCGCCGGCAAAGAAGTACTTGCCCATCCAGTCGGTGGTCTTGAAGTCGTAGGCGAAGCGCCGGTTGCCCAGGATCTGCACCATCATCCGGCCGTCCGGCCGCAGCCACGAGCTGACCTTGCTCAGCACCATGTCGTAGTTCTTCATGTGCTCGAGCATTTCGCAGGACACGATCACGTCGAACGCACCGCGGAAGTCGGGGTCGTCGAAGGTGCTGGCGTCGGCCTTCACGTTGGTGAACCGGCCGGCGTGCTTGGCGTTCCTGGACTTGATGAACTCCTGCTGGGTGGCGCTGTTGGACAGGAACGTGACGTGGACGTCGGCGTAGTTGTCCAGGACGTAGCTGCCGTGCGAACCCCAGCCGCAGCCCAGATCGAGCAGTCGGACCGTCCCCTTGGTCTTGACGAGTTCGCTGAGCCGCAGGCGCTCCTCCAGGAAGGTGTGCAGCATCGCCACCTCGGCGTCGGCCAGGCTGGTGGACGGCTGGGGGAACTCGCAGCAGGAGTACTTCAGGTACGGCCCGAGCATCAGGTGGAAGAACGGGGTGGGCACCTCGTAGTGCTGGATGTTGGCGTCGTCCTGGTGCAGCGCCCCGGCGCTGGCCCGCAGCTTCGCGAAGTACTTCTTCTTGTAGAACGCCTGCTTGTCGACGTCGCCGCCGCACTCGAAGGTCTTGACCCACTGGGCGCACATCAGCCGGACCAGGGCGCGCATCACCGCGTCGGGCAGCAGACCGCGTTCCTTGAGGCCCAGGATGGTGTTGAAGAGACGTTCCACGCCCCATATCCAAACACGGGGCGGCCCGTACGCTGGTCGCTGTGACAGCCGCGTGGTCCCCGAGCCGCCTCGGCGACTTGACCGGCAAACGGGTGATCGTCACCGGGGCGACCAACGGCGTCGGACTGGCGACGGCCGCCGCCCTGACCAAGGCCGGCGCCCACGTGATCCTGGCGGTGCGCAACCCCGAACTCGGCCGGCAACGGGCCGCCGAGATCGGCGGCTCGACGTCGGTGGCCGAACTGGATCTGGCCGACCTGGCTTCGGTGCGAGCGTTCGAGGTGGACGGCGACGTCGACATCCTGATCAACAACGCCGGCGCGGTGACCGAACGCCGCACCGAGACCGTCGACGGCTTCGAGACGACGCTGGGCACCAACTTCCTGGGACCGTTCGCGTTGACGAATCTACTTGCGCCGCAGATCCGTTCGCAGATCATCATCGTCGGGTCCGAAGCCCACCGGTCGGCGACGTTGCGGCTCGACGACATGCATCTGCGCAGCCACCGGTGGACCCCGATGGGCGCCTACGCCCGGTCCAAACTGGCCGACATGCTGTGGGGGCTGGAACTGGACCGGCGGCTGCGGGCGGCGGGATCCGGCGTCGTCGCC
>CAZRFC010000235.1:0-7041 GCA_964598975.1 uncultured Mycobacterium sp.
GGCCCAGACCGGCGCGGCCTGCGAGGTGCCGCCCCCGGTCACCACCTGACCACGGAAGACGAATTTCACCCCGGTGAACGGGTCCGCCACCGCCGAGATATCCGGTACCAGCCTGCGGTCGGGCAGTCCGGAGGTGCCAATTTCCTGCCAGCTGGGACGCCCGAACAGGCTCGAAGCCCCGCCAGCGGTGCCCTGAGTCAGCGGTACGTCGTACCACGCCTGTTCGGCCAGCCAGCCACCCTGTGCGTCGGTCGATAGGGTGGTGCCACCGACCGCGGTCATTTCCGGGACCGAGGCCACCGCGTCCACCCCGACGTCGTCCGGGCTCGGCGGATCCGACCAGTGTTTGCCGCCGCGGCATTCCAGGCCGGCGAGATCCCCGGACGCATCGAACGCTGTCGTGCCGCGCTTATGAGCGCCGGCCAGCGCCGAGCGAACCGGGACCAGGTCGGCGGCTGTGATCAACCGGTCGCATCCCCAGCCGATGGAGAAACTCCAGATCGCGCCCGGAAACTTACGATCCACCGACTCCATCAGCCTGCCGAGTTTCTCGAAGGCCGAACCTCCGCCCTCGACCGTCGGCCGGGCGTTGACCATGACAAGCTTGGCGTCGGGCGCCATCGCATGGATCATTTGCAGGTCCATGGTGGATTCGCCGGTGCGGTGCTCGGCCATGCCGCCGATCACCTCCGGGGTGAACCGGGGCAGCTTGAACCAATCGGCGAAGTTGTCCAGATCCGCTTGGTCAAACCCGTCGAAGCTGAA
This sequence comes from uncultured Mycobacterium sp., assembly GCA_964598975.1. Classification (GTDB taxonomy): domain Bacteria; phylum Actinomycetota; class Actinomycetes; order Mycobacteriales; family Mycobacteriaceae; genus Mycobacterium. Next base: position 766 of record CAZRFC010000235.1, read on the forward strand.
CACGACGACTGTGGTGCCCTTGCCGGTGAAGCCGGCGTCGATCAATGCGGTCATGTTGTAGGCGTTCCACAACTGGTTCGGCAGCAGACCGCCGTCGGGCACGTCGCGGGGCGGGGTGGGCGGCAGGCCCTCCCGGTACGGGGTGCGGCTGAGGATCCGGCCCAGGCCCGACACCTCGGCGCGGGCCGGGGCGGGAATGTCGGGTTGCTGCGGGGAGGCGTAAAACACCTCCCCGGAACGGGTCCGGTAGTCGTTGACCGCGACCTCGAACGCCTCCGCCACCGCCCGACCCGGACCTTCGACGATCGCCCACGGGTCACCGTCCCGCCAGCGCACCGACAGTCCCCGGGAATGTGCCCAGTCGGACAGCAGGACGGGCTCGGCCGGTCGGTGCAGTGCGACGGTGAGTTGAACCGGTTGGCTGGCGGGGCCGAGATCGGCCGATTCGGCCAGCAACCGAGCGAAAGGGCCGGCGACCACGGGCGGGCTGTCCAAGCGGTCGACGACCACAGCGCTCAGCACGACCGCCGCGACGCCGACCAGCGCAGTCACCGTAAGCCGGCGGCGCTCGCGGTTCATGGCATCAGACCTGAATCGTCAACTGCCTGTAGATAAGTGGCGCGATCCGCTCGGCCATGTAGAGGTGACCGGCGTCGGTGGGATGAACCCCGTCCGCACCGATCAGATCCGGTCGGTCGACGAACCAGCCCTCGGCGATCGGGTCGACGAAAGTCGCCCCACCCAGGGCGGCTTCCATCCGGAGTGTGTCGCGGATCTTCAGCACCTCCGGCGGCGGGTCGGCGGTGGGCCAAGGCGGACCGATGATGAGGAATTTCGCGTCCGGTGCGGTGAACCGTGCGAGTTTGAAGGCACCCTCCGCCATGGACAGGAAAGTGCGCGGGTCCACCGGTTGGTCATTACGCGAACCGAAGAACACCACCAGGTTGTCCTCGCGGCTCACCGCATTCGCGGTCAGGTCCTCGAAGACGCTGCCCTGGTTGCCAGGCTGCCCGTATCCGGCACCGCCCTCGGCCGCAACATCGGCGTCGACCGTCAACCCGCGCTGGGCGAGCATCTTCCAGGCCAATTGCGGCCACGAGAGCGGTCCGTTGCCACCTTCGGTGGATCCGGTGGTGTAGGAATCCCCGATCACAGCGATATGGGGCGTCTTGCCGGTGGCGGCCCCGGTCGGTGCCGTGCCGACCGCAGACCCCGCGGCGGCCACCGTGAGCACGGCCACCGTCGCGGTACGAAAAACCGCTTGTCTGAGGGTCACTGGGATCAGCCTAAACCGGGTTGGCCTGCACGTGCGGAAGGCGCGACTCTCGGCCTGGCGGCCGTCGCATGTCCGACGTCGGTGGTGTCGACCATCCGCCTCATCCACCGGCGAGCCGGTTCCTCGACGAAGTGGTACAGCAGCATCGCCAAAACGATTGCGGCGGCGATGAGTGCGATGACAACGATTTTGGCCGTCGATTTCGGCATCTCGATGGCGTACTGCTGCACCGCCCAGTTCCACGCCGTATGCACCGGTTCGTGAATCATGTACAGGCTGAAGGAGATCTGGCCCCCGTAGACCAGCAGTCGGCTGGACAGCAGGGCAGGCAGACTGCCGACCCCGACCGATATCGCCACCACCAACGGCAGGAACAGCACGGCAATCAGCCCGCCGGAGTCCACCATTCCCGGAACCGGGTGGGCGTCGAGGTAGTAGAGGCCGCCGACGATGGCGGCGACCAGCAGCACCGAGGTGTAGCCGGCGGCACGTCGGCCGCCATAGGTCAGCCGCAGTCGCCGGACGGCAGCGCAGGCCAGCGCACCGGCGATGAACTGGGCGAGGATCCTCGGCAACCAACTCCAGGGGGTATACAGCACACCGTTACCCAAAAGCAGGACCGTCGGCGGCAGCGCCGCGAACACCGCCAGCATCAGCAGTGCGCGGGCCCGCGACACCCGGGCAATCCGGAATATCAGCAGAACCACCACCGCGAACATCAGGTAGGCCAGCCACTCCGCGCTGATCGACCAGGCGGGGCCGTCCCAACTGGTGCCGTCGAAGAACGGCTCGAACCACAACTGCACCATCAGCAGTTGCCGGATGTAGTTGACCGCGGTCAGTTTCTCGGCGTCCGGCGACGGGAAGTCGCCGACGTGCAGGGTGAAGATGATCCACAGCGCGGCCAGATGCATGGTGACCAGGTACACCGGCCACACCCGTGACAGCCGCAGCCACAGGAAGTGCACGGTCGCCCGGGCCGACCAGGACGGCCCCATCCGGTCCAGGTAGTTCCAGGTCAGGACGAATCCGCTCAGAATGAAGAACAGGTCCACGCCCTGGGCGCCGGAATTCAGCAACGGCGCGAGGTCGTCTTCGAGTCGGGGCGAGGCCTCCCAGAGCAGCGGCCGAAAGTGGAAGAGCACCACCCACATCGCTGCGACGATGCGTAAACCGGTCAGCGCTTTGATCTCAACGGTTCGCGCGGCAGTCATCTCGTGCGAGTCTATCGGGCGTTAACCAACTTTCAGTCGCACGATTCGGTCATCGCCGTCCCGCGGGTCGCCGCGACCGTCGGTGTTGCTCGTCGACAACCACAGTGATCCGTCGGGTGCCACCGCGATGGTCCTGAGCCGACCGAGATCACCGACATCTGACCGCTGGGCCTCGCCGGATCCGTCCAGTGGCACCCGCCACACCACCTGACCTCGCAGCGATGCGACGTAGGCGGTGCCACCGACGATCGCCAGACCGCTCGGGGAAGCGATCGACGTCGGATGCCACTCCGCCACCGGATCGACGTAGCCGTCCTTGGCGCAGGATCCCTCACACTCGGGCCACCCGTAATTCGATCCGGCCGTGACAAGGTTGACCTCGTCGACATCGGACTGCCCGAATTCGGTCGCCCACAACCGCTTCTGCGCGTCGAAGGCGAGGCCCTGCACATTTCGATGGCCAAGGGAGAAGACCGGCGATCCGGGGAACGGATTGTCGGCGGGGGTTGAGCCGTCCGCGGCGATCCGCAGGATCTTGCCGCCCATGGAGTCGCGATCCTGCGCGGAGTCGCGGTCTCCGGCGTCCCCGGTTGCGACGTACAGCATCCCGTCGGGCCCGAAGGCGATCCGACCGCCGTTGTGGATGGTCGCCTTGGGGATACCGGACAGGACCACCTCGGGCCGCCCGAGGCTCCCGGCGCCCCGACCGTCCCAGGTCATCCGGACCACGCGATTGTCGTTCGCGGCGGTGTAGTAGACGTAGATCCGGTCGTCGCGGTAAGCGATGCCGAGCAGGCCGCCCTCGCCTCGGGGTGTCACCCCGTCGATGGTGCCGACGGGGCGGACCGACCCGTCGCCGACGCGGACGATCCGGCCGGAGTCGCGTTCGCTGACCAGCGCCGTCGGCCCGGGGGCCGATCCGCCGGGAAGGAAGGCCAGTCCCCACGGCACCTCAAGGCCGGACGCGACCGTGCCGACGACATGCACTCCGGAAGAACCTGCAGGCGGAGGACCCGCGGGCGGTCCCGACCCGCACCCGGTAAGCAGAAGCGCAACCACCAGGACCCGCGCAGTCCGATTCGGCATACCCCAGTCTGCCGCGGTCGTCGGCTACAGCACGTCGAGGATGTCGTTCTTGAGCGCCTCGGCCTGGGTTCCGAACACCGCCTGCACGCTGTTGCCCACCTCGATCACCCCGGCCGCGCCGAGGGCCTTGAGTCGGGCCTGGTCGACCTTGGTCTTGTCGGCGACGTCCATCCGCAGTCTGGTGATGCAGGCGTCGACGTTGACCAGATTCTCCCGGCCGCCGAACGCCGCGATCAACTGCTCGGCCTTGCTGCCGGCCGCCGCCGGCGCCGCGACGGCGACTCCTCCCGCCGCAATGGCGGTGCTGGCGTCAGGGCCGTCGCTGAGGTTTGCCCGTTCCTCGGCGTCGAAATCGCTCTCGGGCTCCCGGCCCGGAGTGCGCATGTTCCACTTCGTGATCGCGAACCGGAAAAGCAGGTAGTACACGACGAAGAACACCAGACCCATCACGATGAGCAGAGGCACGTTCTTCGCGGCCGGGGCGGTGCCGTAGAGCAAAAGGTCCATCAAACCGGCCGAGAACGAGAAGCCGAGATGGATGTCCAGGGCGTAGGCGATCGCCAGCGACAGACCGGTGAGAATCGCGTGGATCACATACAGCGGGAAAGCCACGAACATGAACGAGAACTCAAGCGGTTCGGTCACCCCGGTGAGGAACGCCGTCAGGCCGGCGGCCGAGAGGATGCCGAAGGCCACCTTCTTCTGCCGCGCGTTGGCACAGTGAATCATCGCCAGCGCAGCGGCCGGCAGACCGAACATCAGGATGGGGTAGAAGCCCGCGGTCAGATGTCCGCCGGTCGGATCACCGGCGGTGAACCGCGGCAGTTCGCCGGTCACAACCGTACCGTCCGGTTTGGTGTAGCTGCCGTAGAGGAACCAGATGTAGGAGTTCAGAATGTGGTGCAGCCCAACCGGAATCAGCATGCGGTTGGCGAAACCGTAAGTGAAAGCGCCGAGTGCTCCTGCACCGCCGATGAACTTGCCCAGACCGGTCAGGCCGGCGTTGAACACCGGATAGAAGTAGCTCATCCCGAAGGCCACCACCAGAACGGTCAGCGAGACGGCGATGGGGACGAACCGACGCCCACCGAAAAAGCCGAGATACGGCGGCAACTGGATGGTGTGGTAGCGGTCGAAAAGCCACGCGGTGATCAACCCGACGATGGTGCCGCCGAGCACGCTGTAGTTGATCTGCGCCTGATTACCGGCCTTGTCCACGACGCCATCCAGGACGAACGGCGACATGGTCTTGAACACGGCCTGCATCACCAGGTAGCCGACCACCGCCGCCAACGCGGTGGAACCGTCGGCCTTGCGGGCGAACCCGATGGCCACGCCGACAGCGAAGAGCAGGGCAAGGTTGTCGAACAGCGCACCGCCGGCCGCGCTCATGGCCTGGAAGAACGGGCCTATTACCGGGGCTTTGATCCGGCCCAGCAGGTCGTCCTGGCCCAGTCGCAGCAGAATGCCGGCCGCGGGCAGTACCGCGATCGGCAGCATGAGGCTCTTGCCGAGCCGTTGCAGTTGCGCAAAGCCAGGGATATTCAGCCCCGACTTCCCTTGCGCGCCTGAGGCTTTGGTTGCATCACTCATCTGGGCCCGGACCTTCCTAAATCACAGCTCAGCGGAAGCTTAGACCGACACCCGGCAGGACAGTCGGTTTTGGCTCGCCAGGCGGGTGCGATCTCTATCCTCGTGGCATGAGCTCAACCCATGTCTTCGCACCCGTAGAGGGCCGCGCCATGGCACTGTCCGACGTGCCCGATCCGGTATTCGCCGGCGGGATGGTCGGCTACGGGGCCGCCATCGACCCGCCGCACGAGGTGATCTACGCGGTGGCACCGGTGAGCGGCAAGATCCTGAAGTTGCTGCCGCATGCCTACGTCATCATGACGACCGAGGGCGTGGGGGTGCTGGTTCACCTCGGTCTGGACACCGTCACGCTCAACGGGGCCGGTTTCACCGCGCAGGTCGCCCAGGGCGACACGGTCGAGGCCGGGCAACCGGTGATCATCTACGACGTACCGGCCATCGTCGCGGCGGGCCTGAGCCCGGTGGTGCCGGTGGTGGTGATGGACGAGCGCGAGCCGGCGAACGTCGTCGTCGTCGACGCGGTCGGCAACGGTGCGGGAATCGCTTGCTGCGCGCATCTTTTCACCGCCAACAAGTAGCGCAGCCGATGGAAGTAGTCATCCTCAAGGACACCGCCGAGATCGGCCGGCTCGGGGCAGACGCCATCGAGTCCCTGCTGACCCGCAAGCCGGACGCGGTGCTCGGACTCGCCACCGGATCCTCGCCGCTGGCGATCTACGACGAACTCACCGCCCGGTATGAAGCGGGGCGGCTGTCGTTCAAACAGGCCCGAGGATTCACCCTCGACGAGTACGTGGGCCTGCCCGCCGATCACCCGGAGAACTACCGGAACTTCATCAACCGGGTGTTCGTCTCCCGGGTCGACTTCGCCCCGGGCGCGGTACAGGGGCCCGACGGTCTGGCCGCCGACATCCCGGCGGCCTGCATGGCCTACGACCAGGCCATTCGGGCGGCCGGCGGAGTGGACCTGCAGATCCTGGGGATCGGTACCGACGGACATATCGGATTCAACGAGCCCGGCTCGTCACTGGCTTCGCGCACCCGGATCAAGACCCTGACCCGACAGACCCGTCTGGACAACGCCCGCTTCTTCGACGGCGATCTGGC
>CAZRFC010000236.1:0-5349 GCA_964598975.1 uncultured Mycobacterium sp.
CCATCTGCAGCATCTCGTCGGCCTCGTCGAGCACCAGGTAGTCCAGGTGCGACAGATCCAGGCTGCCCTTCTCCAGATGGTCGATCACCCGGCCGGGTGTTCCCACCACGACCTGCGCGCCGCGCTTGAGGCCGGCCAACTGCGGAACGTAGGACGAGCCGCCGTAAATCGGCAGCACGTTGATCTTCAGATGTGCGCCGTAGCGGCTGAACGCCTCGGCGACCTGCAGCGCCAACTCCCGCGTCGGTGCCAGCACCAGGGCCTGGGTCTGGCGACTGGCGGTGTCGAGCTTGGACAGGATCGGGATCGCGAAGGCGGCGGTCTTACCGGTGCCGGTCTGCGCCAGGCCGACCACGTCGGAGCCCTCCAGCAACGCCGGGATGGTGGCCGCCTGAATGGCCGACGGGGTCTCATAGCCCACCTCGGTGACGGCCTGCAGGACCGCAGGGTGAATGTGCAGGTCTTCGAAGGTTTGAGCAGGCGAGTCGGCGCCGTCCTGAACGGTTGTCATTGCGCTGGGAGTCTAGTTGGGCCTGCGCGTCGAAGCGGTACGGGCCGGTCGCACGCCGGTACCGTGCTGCGGTGTGGGAGAGCGGCTGACGATTTCAGCGGCGTGCCTCGCGGCCGCGGCGACCCTGGCGGCGTGCAGTTCGGGTGACTCGACGGTGTCGAAGACGCCGCTGCCGTCGACCTCGAACGTGCCGGCGCCGACCGAGGCGGCCGCCCCTCCCCCGCCGCCCGCGCCCCCGGGCCCCGACCCGTGCGCGGTGGACCTGGCCGCGCCGACGATCGCCAAAGCGGTCTCCGAACTCCCGCGCGACCCGCGAAGCAAGCGGGGCTGGAAGGCCGAACCGGTGGCCGGAAATTTCAACGAATGCGCCCAGTTGTCGGCGGTGATCATCAAGGCCGACACCGACGAGCCCAATCCGAACACCCGCGCGGTGATGTTCCACCTCGGCAAGTACATCCCCACCGGCGTCCCGGACACCTACGGCTTCAACGGGATCGACGCCACTCAGAGCACCGGGGACACCGTCGCACTGACCTTCGCCGGCGGGATGGGTCTGCAGAGCGTGGTGAAGTTCCGGTGGAACGGCAACGGTGTCGAGTTGATCGGCAACACCCGCTGAAGCCGCGTTCGATAGGGTCGTCGCGTATGAACCACGACCCGGCATCCGACTACTGAGCATCGTCGGCACGGGACCCTGAGGTCATGCTAGGAATCCTGGTAGCTCACGCGCTGGCAACGGCATCAGCGCCCCTATTGGTCGCCCGCCTCGGGCGAAGGGCGTTCTACCCCCTTGCTCTGGTTCCGCTGGGTTCACTGGCCTGGGTCCTGGCGCACTGGCCGGGTCCGGAACAGCGGATCGACGTCGCCTGGGTTCCTCAGCTCTCGATGAACATCAACCTTCGTTTCGACCACCTGGCGGCGATCATGAGCGTCCTGGTGCTCGGTGTCGGTTCACTGGTGCTGTTCTACTGCGCGCAGTATTTCGACCACCGCGACGGCCACACTGAGAAGCGGTTGCCCAGCTTCGCCGCCGAGATGGTCGCCTTCTCCGGGGCGATGTTCGGCCTGGTGGTCTGCGACAACGCGCTGCTGCTCTACCTGTTCTGGGAGCTGACCACGGTGCTGTCGTTCCTGCTGGTCGGGCACTACGCGGAACGGGCGGTCAGCCGCACCGCCGCGATGCAGGCGCTGCTGGTCACCACCTTCGGCGGGCTGGCGATGCTGGTCGGCATCATCATCCTCGGTCAGCATTCCGGGACGTACTTGATCTCGGAGTGGGTGGCCAACCCGCCGAGTGGCACCGCGGTCGCGGTCGGAGTCATGCTGATCATCATCGGCGCGTTGTCGAAGTCGGCGATCGTGCCGTTCCACTTCTGGCTTCCCGGGGCCATGGCCGCGCCCACCCCGGTCAGCGCCTACCTGCACGCCGCGGCGATGGTCAAGGCGGGCGTCTACCTGATCGCCCGTCTGACACCGGGTTTCGCGGACTCGCCCGGGTGGCGGCCCATCATCGTGACACTCGGGTTGGTCACCATGGTGCTGGCCGGCTGGCGGGCAGTGCGCGAGTACGACCTCAAACTGATTCTGGCCTTCGGCACCGTCAGCCAGCTGGGTTTCCTGGTGGTGATGGTCGGATCCGGCGGACGCGACATCATGCTCGCGGGTCTGGCCATGCTGTGCGCGCACGCACTGTTCAAGTCAGCGCTGTTCATGGTCGTGGGAACCATCGACCACGCGACCGGAACCCGCGACATTCGGCGACTGGGGTGGCTGGGCGACCGGCTTCGGGGGTTGTTCGTGATCGCCGCGACCGCCGCTGCGAGTATGGCCGCACTACCGCCGTTCCTCGGCTTCGTCGCCAAGGAATCCGCGTTCGAGACCATCCTGCACAGTGCGGCCCTGGGTCCGTGGGCGCCGGTCGTTCTGGCGGTGGTGGTCATCGGTTCGGTCTTCACCACCGTTTACAGCCTGCGGTTCCTGTGGGGTGCCTTCGCGCGCAAGGGCCTGCCCATGCCCACCCCCCTGGTGACCGGGTTGCACCGACCGGCTGCCGCGTTCCTGGTCTCCCCGGCGGTGCTGGCGGCGGCCGGGCTGGCCGCGGGCCTGCTGGCCAGCCGACTGGACACCGTGCTGGCGGGCTACGCGGAGACCGTCGAACCCGATGGCGCCGGCGATGGCGGCTACCACCTTGCGCTTTGGCACGGCGTGAACCTGCCTCTGTTCTTGTCGGCACTGGTGCTCGCCGTCGGCACCGTGGAGTTCCTCGGCCGGTCGCGGCTTCGCCGGGTCCGCGACCCCAAGTTCCTTCCGCTGGGCAACGCAGACCGGGCGTATGACGCAGTCGTCCGTGGTGCCGATGTCGCCTCGCTTCGGCTGACCGGTATCACCCAGCGCGGTTCGCTGCCGATCACCCAGGCGACGATCCTGGCCACCCTGGTGTTGTTTCCGACCGCGGTACTGCTCCTGGGTGCGCACGGGCGGCCGCAGTTCGTTCTGGCGGACTCGTTGCTGCAGCCCATCGTGGGTCTGCTGACCCTGGTCGCCGGGGTGGCCGCGACGGTGATGCGCAACCGGTTGGCCGCGGTGCTGGTAGTCGGCATGACCGGGTACGGGTGCGGCGTGATCTTCGCCCTGCACGGTGCACCCGACCTCGCACTCACCCAGTTCCTGGTGGAGACGCTCATGCTGGCGATCTTCGTCCTGGTGCTCAGGACGCTGCCGGCCGAGACCGACGAGGGGAAGCCTGGATCCCGGCTGCCCCGGGCCGTGCTGGCCGTGGCAGTCGGCGCCACGGTCGCCACCCTGGCGGCGTTCGCCGAAGCCGCCCGCCGCACCACACCCCTCGCGGAGGTGTTGCCCGACGCCGCGTACTACCGGGGGCACGGGGCCAACACCGTCAACGTGCTGCTGGTCGACATCCGCGCGTGGGACACCCTCGGAGAGGTCTCCGTCTTGGTGGTGGCTGCCACCGGGGTGGCCTCGCTGGTGTTCCGGCACCGCCGCTTCGGGGCCGCGCCGCGGCTGCCCCAGAACCCGGATGACGTTGCGCCACAAGCCGTTCGCGGGGCCGCGGCCGACACCTACAGTCCCGCGGCCGGTGACACCACCTGGCTTCGCGGTAGCGAGATGCGTGACCCGAGTGACCGGTCACTGGTGCTGGAGGTGGCGACCCGGCTGATCTTCCCGCTCATGATGGTGCTCAGCGTGTATTTCTTCTTCACCGGCCACAACACTCCCGGCGGGGGTTTCGCCGGCGGCCTGACCGCCGGTCTGGCACTTTTCCTGCGCTATCTGGCCGGCGGACGATACGAACTGGGCGAAACCATTCCGTTCGACGCGGGCAAGATCCTTGGACTCGGCCTGGGCCTGTCGGCTGGGACGGCGGTAGTTTCCCTGCTGCTCGGGGCGCCGGCCCTGTCCTCGGCGCTGATCGAGGTGCAGGTACCGGTGCTGGGCACCGTCAAGTTCGTCACCGCGCTGTTCTTCGACCTCGGGGTCTACCTGATCGTGGTCGGGCTCGTGCTCGACGTGCTGCGAAGCCTTGGCGCGCGGATCGACTTCGAATTGGCCGAGTCCCAACCGCGCCCGGAGGTACGCCGATGACCGTCGACCTGGCGCCGCTGCTGGTGATCGGCGGCCTGACCGCGTGCGGGGTTTACCTACTGTTGTCGCGCAACCTGACCCGGATGCTGCTGGGACTGCTGCTGCTGAGCAACGCGGTCAACCTGTTGCTGCTCAGCGTCGGCGGACCGGCAGGAAATCCCCCGGTCCGCGGGCGCACCAGTGGAGCCGAGACCAGGACCGCCGACGCGCTGGCTCAGGGAATGATCCTGACCGCGATCGTGATCACCCTGGGCGTGGGCGCCTTCGTGCTGGCCCTGATCTACCGCTCCTACCGGTTGACGACCGACGAGGACCTGCCCAACGATCCCGAGGACACCCGGGTGGCCGAACTGGCCGAGTCCGAGGAGACCCAGCCGGGCTGGTTGGGTGATGACCGCGACCGACGCCTCACCCACCCCGACACCGACGAACCCGACGAACTCGATGCGTTGCCGGGCCGGGACGGTTCACGGTGAACACCCTGATCCCGTTGCCGGTGCTGATTCCGCTGATCGGCGCGGCGCTGACGCTGTTCGCCGGACGGAAACCCCGATTGCAGCGGGCGACCACCCTGCTCGCGCTGAGCGCGGTGCTGGCGGTCAGCATCGCGCTGCTGATCCAGACCGACCGGAGCGGAACCCGTGCCCTGCATGTCGGCGGTTGGGGGCCGACTGAGGCCGGGCTGGGTCCGTTGGGCATCACGCTGGTGGTCGACCGTCTGTCGGCGCTGATGCTGGTGGTGTCGGCGACGGTGTTGCTGGCGGTGGTGTTCTACGCGATCGGGCAGGGCATCCGGGACGGTGACGACCGCCAGCCGGTGTCGATCTTCCTGCCCACCTACCTGGTGCTGTCCGCGGGAGTGTGTATCGCGTTCCTCGCCGGGGATCTGTTCAACCTGTTCGTCGGCTTCGAGGTGCTGCTGTCGGCGAGTTTCGTGTTGCTGACCCTCGGGGCCACCCGGGAGCGGGTGCGGGTCGGCATCTCCTACGTGATGGTGTCGATGCTCTCCTCGATGATCTTCCTGACCGGCCTGGCGCTGGTGTACGCCGCCGCCGGAACCCTGAACATGGCAGAGTTGGCGGTCCGTCTGCGCGACGTCGACGCGGGTACCCGAAGCGCGTTGTTCGCGGTTCTGCTGGTGGCGTTCGGCATCAAGGCCGCGGTCTTCCCGCTGTCGAGTTGGCTGCCCGACTCCTACCCCACCGCCCCGGCCCCGGTGACCGCGGTGTTCGCCG
>CAZRFC010000236.1:5359-6972 GCA_964598975.1 uncultured Mycobacterium sp.
ACCAAAGTCGGTGTCTACGCGATCATCCGGGCACACTCGCTGCTGTTCACTGACGGCGGGCTCAATGCGGTTCTGCTGGTCGCGGCCCTGCTGACCATGCTGATCGGCATCCTCGGTGCGATCGCCCAGAACGACATCAAGCGGTTGCTGTCCTTCACCCTGGTCAGCCACATCGGATACATGGTCTTCGGGGTGGCGCTGTCCAACCATCTGGGCATGTCCGGTGCCATCTACTACGTCGCACATCACATCGTCGTCCAGACCACCCTGTTCCTGGTCGTCGGCCTGATCGAACGACAGGCCGGGGCCTCGACCCTGATCCGTCTCGGTGGTCTGGCCGCGGCCAGCCCGCTGCTGGCCTTCCTCTACTTCGTTCCGGCGCTCAATCTCGGTGGGATCCCGCCGTTTTCCGGCTTCATCGGCAAGGTCGCCCTGCTGCAGGCCGGAGCCGAGGACGGTTCGGTGCTGGCCTGGCTACTGGTTGCGGGATCTGTGCTGACCAGCCTGCTCACCCTGTACGTGGTGATGCGGGTGTGGACCAAGGCCTTCTGGCGTGCCCGCGACGACGCGCCCGAGGGCGAACTCGCCGACGCCGCACCGTCAGCCCTGATCGACCAGACCGATGAATCCGACGACATCTCGTTCAGCGACCGCCAGGATGTCGGCCGGATGCCGATGGGGATGTTGATCCCCACGGTGGCGCTGATCGCGGTGGGCCTGGCCCTGACGCTCGCGGCCGGGCCGATCTTCGGTTACAGCGACCGGGCCGCCGAAGAGGTGCTCGACCCGGCGCAGTACGTCAGTGCCGTCATGGGAACGCCGACATGATCACGAGGCAGCGACTGGTTCGAGCCGCCGCGGTGGCGGGACTGGTCGGCGTATGGCTGCTGTTGTGGGGAACGGTGTCGGCCGCCAACGTGCTGTCGGGCCTGGCGGTGGCACTGTTCATCACGGTGCTGCTGCCGTTGCCGACCGTTCCGATCCAGGGAAAGCCGCACCCGCTGACCATATTTCGCCTGATTCTGAGTGTGAACTGGTGGCTGATCCGGTCCTCGGTACAGGTCGCCTGGCTGACTCTGCGCCCCGGCCCGCCGCCGCGCGCCGCCGTCCTCTCGGCTCGAATGAACCTCAAGTCGGATCTGGTGCTGGCCCTCGGAGTCAACATCCTCAACCTGACGCCCGGCACCTTGGTACTGGAAATCGACCAGGCGCAGCGGTTGGTCTACGTGCACGTTCTCGGTGTGGACTCCCCGGGAGCGGTCGACGGGTTCTACAAACAGGTGTCCGTTCTCGAGCGACTGCTGGTGAGGGCATTCGAACGCGACTCCGAGTGGCGCCCGGTCGCAAGGGATTTCGAGGAAGGAGCCCAGCGATGACATGGGTGTGGGTGGCCGCCGGGGTGATGCTGACCCTCGCGGCCGTGCTGACCGTGACGAGGATCCTGCTGGGGCCGAGCACGCTGGACCGGCTGATCGGGGTCGACACCACCGTCGCGGTGACCATGTGCGGAATCGCCACCTGGGCGGCCTACAGCCAGGACACTACGGTCACCTACAGCCTGGCCGCACTGGCCCTGATCAGTTTCGTCGGATCGGTCAGCATCGCCCGGTTCC
>CAZRFC010000237.1:0-6314 GCA_964598975.1 uncultured Mycobacterium sp.
ATTCCGCGATCGCAGGCAGCCCCCGGGGCGGTCGAGGATCAACTCGCCGCGCTCGAAGATCGGTACAACGCCAAAGTCGGCTGCTACGGCCGCAACCTGGGCTCCGCTCGCACCCTCGCCTACCGAGCCGACGATATGTTCGCCACCTGTTCGACGTTCAAGGCCTACGTGGCCGCGCAGATTCTGCGGAAGGACCAACTAGGCGAACTTAAACTGAGTGATGAGGTCTACATCGACCCGAAGTTGTTCGTGCCGGTTGCCTCCCCGATGACCGAACCTAACCTTGGCGGCTGGATGTCGCTGTCGGATCTGTGCGCGGCCACGGTGCGCCAGAGCGACAACACCGCGGCCAATCTGATGCTTGAGATCCTCGGCGGCCCGCCGAGCGTCACCGAGTTCGCCCGGTCCGTGGGCGACGACCGCACCTGGATGGTTCGGTGGGAGACCGAACTGAACACCGCCTATCCCGGCGACCCGCGCGACACCACCAGTCCGCGCGCCATGGGCACCGGATTCCTGAACATGCTGACCGGCGACACCTTCGACGAATCGCACCGCGCGCAACTCGAGGAATGGATGCGCACCATCGTCACCGGCGATACCCGGATTCGTGCCGGACTGCCGGCCGGGTGGACGATCGCCGACAAGACCGGCGCCGGCGACTACGCCAGCACCAACGACATCGGGGTGGCATTCGGCCCCGCCGGCGAACGCCTGGTGCTGGCTGTGATGACCCGAACCCGCTCCGACGATCCCAAAGCGCCGGCCCTAAATGCCCTGATCGCCGACGTCACCAGGGTGGCCGTTCCCTGGCTGCTCGCCTAGGCTGACCGTTCGGCGACCACGAAGGTGGAAAAGCCGTCCTGGTAGTCCTGGTTGGGAACTTCGACCCACCGGCCCAGCCGACGCATCTCGTCGGTGGACCCCGTTCCGGACGCAACCCAGCCGTGGGCATTCAGCCATTCGGTCAGGTCGTTGCGGTGGGCGTCGTTGTAGGTCAGGTCGGCGATGTCGACGGTCCGTTCGATGCCGAGATCGTCGGCCATTTTCTCCCAACGCTGCCGCATCTGGGCACGGCGTTCCTCGTCGTGGTGCCGCACCGCCTCTGCGGAGATGCGACTGCCCGGTGCGCTCAGTTCGGTTATTTGCTCGAAGAGTCGGTCCTGCGCCTCGGCCGGCAGGTACATCAGCAGTCCCTCGGCAAGCCAGGCGGTGGGCCGGGCGGGGTCGAAGCCCGCGGACTGCAAGGCGGCGGGCCAGTCCTGCCGCAGGTCGACCGCCACTTCGCGACGTTCGGCGGTTGGTGTTGCGCCGTGCCGGGCCAGCGTCTTGCTCTTGTATTCGAGCACCATCGGTTGGTCGATCTCGTAGACCACCGTGTCCTGCGGCCACGACAACCGGTAGGCCCGGGAATCCAGTCCGCTGGCCAGGATCACCACCTGTCGAATACCGGCGGCGGCGGCGTTGGTGAAGAAGGTGTCGAAAAAATGCGTCCGCACGGCCTGGTAGCCGAGCATGTTGTCGAATATCGCGGCGGCTTCCGGATCGGCGGTGGCGATCCGCTCCTGCATCGCGGGGTCCAGAAAGTTCTGCCAGACACCGGTCTCGGCGCCCTCGACGAGGATCCGGGCGAAGGGGTCGCGGATGAGCGGGTCGGGGCTTTCGGTCTCCCGCGCCCGGGCGGCAGCCACCATGACGGCCGTCGTTCCGACGCTGGTGGCGATGTCCCAGGTGTCGTCGTTACTGCGCAGTGTGCTCACGGCTCCCCAGGCTACCTGCCGGTCAGCCAGCCACCATTTCCCAGCAGCCCCATGAACTGGGTCGTCACGGTGAGCATCCGTGGCTGGTCCCCGACGAAGCCCGCGTAGAAGCCCAGCCCCCAGAACGCCGCGACCAACGTCTCAGCGGCGGCGTCGGGATCGAGATCGGAGCGCAGTTCGCCGTTGGCGATGCCGTCGCGCACCACGTCGGTGGCGAACCGGCGGGTCTGCTCGAGGGAGTCGCTGTCGTGCAGTGTCAGTTCGGGATGGCGCTGGGACTCCAGAACGGAGGTGACCATGAAGGCCGCAGCAGCACGGTCGTAGTCCCTGGCGCTGACGGCAGCTTCCAGGAAGGCGCTGATCCGACCGGTGAAGGTCTGTTCCTGAGAGGCCTTCTCGAGGCCGGCGGCGATCACCACGGCGTTGGTGTGCTCAACCACATGCCGGTACAGCGCATGCTTGCTGGCGAAGTAGTGGTTGATGGCCGGCCGGGTCAGATCCGCCCGGGCGGCGATCTCCTGAAAGGTGGCTGCGTCGTACCCCACCTCGCTGAAAACCTCGCGGGCGGCGTGCAGAATCCGACCACGGGTTTGCGCAGATTTAGCTGCGGGGGGCCTGCCCGGCCCGCGACTCGCGGTCTTCGTCATGCTCCGATTGTGCCAGATGCAAACAAAGTTCTCTTCGGCCGAGGGAATTTCCGGCGCCACGAAAGCCGAGTGCACCACCATGCGGGATTTGCTGTAATCCCGCAATGATGAATTTGTGCGCTTTAGTGACGGCGATGTCACTACTACCGCGGTTTCCCTGGGTGGGCGCAGTGAGATTTGCGACGCGACCATGCCATTAACGGCCCCGGGTTGTGGCGTTCAGCGGATCGGCCTGAACCCCAGCCAGCCGTAATACGACTTATGATTTGCTACGGCCAAAACGGTTTGCGGGGAGCCGGACATTTGCGGACCCGACCGTCGCCGCGTTGTTACCGGGTAGCCGCGAACGGTGCGCGCTACGCCTACAGTCTGAACATGCCCATCGTCGCGGCGCGCGAGTCGTACTTCGAGACCGGCCTGGAAATCCTGGCCGATCTCGGGTTCGGCGGCTTGAAACTGGCCGAGGTGTGCAGCCGACTGGGCGTGACGACCGGGTCGTTCTACCACTACTTCAGCGGGTGGGCCGCCTACACCCGGGAGCTGATCACCTACTGGCGTCAGGACCGCACCGTACGGCTGATCGAGGTGCTGCGCTCACAGCCTGACCCGCGCCGGCGCATCGAGGCGATCATCGACGTCGCGTTGTCGTTGCCGCACAGCGCCGAGGCCGCCATCCGGTCGTGGGGCTCGGTAGACCCAGAGGTGCTGGCGGTACAGCGCGAGGTCGACCAGGAGCGCTTCGACATCCTCTACGACTCGGCCCTGGAAATCTCCGGCGACGAACGCCAGGCCCAGATCTACGCGGCCTGGTCGGTGTACGTGTTCGTGGGCTACGAGCAAGCCATGCTGCCGCGCGAGCAACGCATGTTCGAGTGGATCAGCAAGACCATGCTCGACGAACTGCAGGCCGGCCGGCTGGCCAACGTGCCGGCGCCGTAGGCGCCGTCGTTCACCGTGCCATGACGCCCAGCCTCGTCGAGCGGCTTCGAGCACGCGATCCCAGCCGCGACGGCTTGCGCCGGGCGGTACGGGCCGGTTTCGCGATCCCACTCGCCGCGCTGATCAGCTATCTGGTGGCCGGCCCGTCACTGACCCCGGTGTTCACCCTCGTCGGATCCATCGCGCTGCTGATCGCGGCCGATTTCCCCGGTTCAGTGGGCAACCGT
Source organism: uncultured Mycobacterium sp. (assembly GCA_964598975.1). GTDB lineage: Bacteria > Actinomycetota > Actinomycetes > Mycobacteriales > Mycobacteriaceae > Mycobacterium. Next base: position 3,574 of record CAZRFC010000237.1, read on the forward strand.
GCGATGGGTTACGCCGGCCTGGGCCTGATCGGCACGGTCCTCATCGCGCTGGGGACGTGGGCGGCCCCGCACGCGTTGCTGGCGGTCCTGCTGTGTTTCGCGGTGGGCGCGCTGGTGAGCTTCCTGGGACTGGTGAGCGAGGTGGTGGCCGCCGGGCAACGCGCCACTCTGATGACGTTCCTGCTGCCGGTGTGCATGCCCACCGGACCACTGGGCGAGCGGTTGCTGGGGTGGCTTCTGGCACTGGCGGTCTGCGTGCCCACCGCGCTGTTCCTGTTCCCGCCGCGCTACTCCACCGAACTACGCCATCTGGCCGCACTGGTGTGTGCCGCACTGGCCGACCGGATCGACGGCGTTGCGGGCGCCGGTGCGCGGGTGACCGAGGCGATGGCCGCCCTGCGTGCCGAATTCCTCAGCAGCGCCTTCCGGCCGATGGCGATGACGGCCGGCAGTCGCAGCCTGATCCGGGTGGTGTCCAACCTGCAGTGGCTCAGCGACCGGGTCGACGACGACACCGGGCAGCTGCTCGCCGATATCGACGGACTCAGCGTCGCGGTCCTGCGGGGAAGCGCCGAGGCCCTGCGGTCGCCGAGTGCAGCCCAGGCCAATGAACTCACCGGAGTTGTGGCTGCGCACCGGTTGATCGCTTTTGCCCACTACGACAACGATATTCACGACATTCTCACCGACCCCGACGACGACGCCGCCGCCGAACTCGGCCGAACCCTGCTGAGTCGGCGCACGATGAGCGCCACCATCGGCCTGACCGGACGAATCATCGCCACCGCCACCGCGATCGACACCCGGCCACTGCTCGACCGGATACTCGGCCGCGGCCTACCCGAGACCGGCGTCGCCGACCGGGTGCACACCCGCCGTAGCACGGTGGCGTCCCTCTTCGGCTATCTGCGCACCCGTTCCATCACGGTGATCAACAGCCTGCGCACCGGCCTGGCACTGGCCCTGGCGGTCATCGTGACGATGGTGCTGCCCGTGCAGAACGGACTGTGGGTGGTGCTCGGCGCGCTTTCGGTGTTGCGCAGCAGTGCCGCTGGCACCCGGACCACCGCGTTGCGGGCCCTGCGCGGCACGGTCATCGGCTTCCTGGTCGGTTCGGCGGTGATCGCGGTGGTCGGGGTCAACCCGGTGGTGCTCTGGACGCTGTTGCCCCTGGTGACTTTTGGGACCACCTACGTTCAGACGGTCGGGTCCTTCACCGCGAGCCAGGCCATGTTCACCATGCAGGTGCTGATCGTTTTCAACATGATGCGGCCCATCGGGTGGCAGATCGGACTGGTCCGTATCGAGGACGTCGTCCTGGGCGCGCTGGTGGGCCTGGCCGTCTCGATGCTGCTGTGGCCCGGCGGCGCCCGGTTGGCGGTACAACGGGCCCGCGAGGCTGCCATCGCGGCCTGCTCCGCGTACCTGGGCGCCGCGGTCAGACGGGTGACCGAAGGCCTGTCCCCGCAGACCCAGACGGCCGTGATCGAACTGGGCGCCGCGGCGTTGACAGCCGCCCGCACCCACGGTGACGCGGTGCGGGTCTACCTGTCGGAGACGGCCGGAACGAGTGACGCAGAGGAGATGGAGAAAGCCAGCCGCATTCCGCGGTTGCGCACCACCGCCGACCTCATCGCCGACATCGTGCCGCCGCCGGCCGGTGTCTATCCGCGGACCCGAAACCTGTTGGAGCAGCGCACCGCGGCGCTGTGCGCCCATCTCGAAGACGATCCGGACGCCACCCCGCCGCCGCAGGAGATGAGCGACGAATTCGTCCGCACGCTGCGGGCAGAGGCGGCAACGACGCCGGCGGCCGAGGATGCCGCGCTGCCCCTGGTGACAGTGGCGGCCAATATCGGCGAACTCGAAACGATCTACCCGGTCTTTCCGGCCCCCTCCGACGCCTAACCCAGGACCGACTGGGCGGCTTCCCGGGCTTCGGCCGGACTGGACGTGCCGAGCACCGCCTCGGCGGCATCCCGGCACTGCTGCAGGGTCACGGAGGCCAGTTTGGCACCGACCGGCGTGACCGCCGAGGCCGCCGCCGACAGCGAGGTCACGCCGAGGCCGGTGAGCACACAGGCCAGCAACGGGTCGGCGGCAGCCTCACCGCAGACGCCGACCGGCTTCCCGGTTGCCTGACCGGCCCGGGCGGTCTGGGCCACCAGAGCGATCACCCCCGGCTGCCAAGGGTCGGTGAGGGTGGCCAGGTCCGAGGACATCCGGTCAGCGGCCATCGTGTACTGCGTCAGGTCGTTGGTACCGATGGAGAGGAACTCGACGTGCTCGAGGATCTTCTCGGCCAGCAGAGCCGCCGCCGGAACCTCGATCATGACCCCGGGATGCAGATCGCGTGCCCGGGCCAACTCGGCGAACCGCCGCGCCTCGTCGGGGGTGGCGATCATCGGCGCCATCACCCACGGTGCGTTTCCGGTGCGCTCGGCGGCGACGGCGATCGCATCGAGTTGGCGCGCAACGAGTTCGGCGTCGATGTCGATGATCCGGAACCCGCGCACACCCAGGGCCGGGTTCTCCTCCTCGGGGCTGTTGACGAATTTCAGCGGCTTGTCCGACCCGGCATCCAACGTGCGGATGACCACCTTGTGTCCGGCGAACGCTTCCAGAACCTCGGCGTAGATGGCGGCCTGCGCATCGACACTCGGCTCGGTGTCGGCGTCGAGGAAGCACAACTCGGTGCGAAACAGGCCGACACCTTCGACCGGCGCCTGCCGGGCCGCTCG
>CAZRFC010000237.1:6324-6950 GCA_964598975.1 uncultured Mycobacterium sp.
GCCTCGGTGACCGTGCCGCCCTTGGCCTTGAAGGCCGCGGTGCCGTCGGCCACGTTGGCACGGATCGACACGGCGTACCCGTCGGACGTCCCGCCGGGTCCGGTCCAACCCGCCATCGCCGCTGCCGCGACGTCGGCGGCCGCCACCGCGGCCGCGGCGTCCGCCCGATCCGGGTCGACCGTGACGGATCCGCGGCTGCCGTCGAGCAGGACCATCGTCCCGGTCGGCACGACGTCGAGACCCTTCACCGCAACCACGCAGGGAATGCCCAACTGGCGGGCGATGATCGCAGTATGGCTGGTGGGGCCGCCCAGGGTGGTCGCCAGACCGACGACGCGGTGGGGGTCCAGACCGGCGGTATCGGCCGGTGCGAGGTCCTCGGCGAGGAGGATCGACGGTTCGACAGGTTCGGGCACACCCGGTTCGGGCAGGCCGGCCAGGTTCGCGACGACCCGGTCGCGGATGTCCTTGAGGTCGGTGACCCGCTCGGCCATCAACCCGCCCATCTTGGTGAACATCTCGATGAACTGGGCCGGGGCGCCGGCGGTCGCGCTGATCGGCGGCTTAGCGGGTTTGATGGCGTTCTGGGCCGACCCGAGCCAGGCCCGGTCCTGGGCGAGTTGGGC
>CAZRFC010000238.1:0-6907 GCA_964598975.1 uncultured Mycobacterium sp.
CGTCGTTCACTTCAACGGCCCTTTCCTGTACCGCTCAAGCTTCTACGCGCAGGACGAGCACCAGGAGTCCGAGCGGGCGCTGGACTATCTGGAGCGCCTGATCGCCCACGAGGGTCCCGCGACCATCGCGGCGATCATCCTGGAGTCGGTGCCGGGAACCGCGGGCATCATGGTCCCCCCGCCGGGCTACCTGGCCGGCGTGCGGGAGATCTGCAACAAGCACGGCATCGTCATGATCGCCGACGAGGTGATGGCAGGTTTCGGACGGACCGGCAAATGGTTCGCCATCCAGCATTTCGACGTGGTGCCCGACCTGATGACCTTCGCCAAAGGCGTGACCTCGGGTTACGTACCCCTCGGTGGGGTGGCGATCAACGACGCAATCTTCTCGACCTTCGCTGACCGGGCCTACCCTGGCGGACTCACCTACTCCGGGCATCCGCTGGCCTGCGCCGCCGCGGTGGCGACCATCAACGCCATGGAGGACGAAGGCATGGTGGCCAACGCCGCCCGCATCGGCGAGCAGGTACTCGGACCCGGTCTGCGGGAGTTGGCCTCTCGGCATCCTTCGGTCGGCGAGGTGCGCGGCCTGGGGGTGTTCTGGGCGATCGAGTTGGTCGCCGATCCCGAGACCCGGGAGCCGCTTGCGCCCTACGGCGGTTCAAGCCCGGCGATGAATGCCGTTGTGGCAGCGTGCAAATCGGGCGGCATGCTGCCGTTCGCCAATTTCAACCGGATCCACGTCTGCCCGCCCTGCAATGTCACCGACGACGAGATCGCCGAAGGGCTGGCCATCCTGGACGCGGCCCTGGGCGTGGCCGACGACCACGTCTCCTAATACGGAGACGTGTGCTGGGTCATCACGAAGAACAACAGACCCAGGCAGAGCAGAACATTGAGAGCCACCACCACGGCTCCCGCAACGATGCCCCACTGAACCAGTCGGCGCCGGGCGCGGCCACGCTTCGTCCGGCGCTGCTCGGTCAGCAGATTGGTCGCCACCATCGCGAAGCTCACGTCGACCCACTCGCCTTCGGTGGCCGGCGCGCCGTCGGCGATCTCCCGCAAACGCTCGGGCGCGATGTCGACGCCAACCGCGCTGAACCGGCGGCTGAGCCTGCGCAGCTCACCGCCCGTGTGCACCGAATTCGGCCAGGCCGTCATAGCTTTCCGACTGTAGTTCGCATCACCGGCAGCTATACCCAAAAACGAATCTATGCTGGACTTGAGGGGGGTTAGCGGGCGGGGAAAGTCAATCGGCAAGGGAGCCTGTAATGACACGCAGCATCGAGCATGGAAAACGAAACGGCTACGCCTCGCTCGGGGCCGGCGGACTGAACCGCGATTCGTTCCCGATGCGGCTTTTCCTCAAGGGCAACGCCAAGCATTGGAACCCGGCCGACATCGACTTCAGCCAGGACGCCAAAGACTTCGCCGCCATGACCGACGACGAGCGGCACTACACCAAACGCCTGGCCGCCCAGTTCCTCGCCGGCGAGGAATCGGTCACCCAGGACCTGCAGCCGTTCGTCGCCGCGATGGCCTCCGAAGGCCGCTTCGCCGACGAGATGTACCTGACCCAGTTCGTCTACGAGGAAGCCAAACACGCGCTGGCCTTCCGGCTCTGGTTCGACGCGGTCGGCGTCTCCGAGGACCTGCACGAGTACGTCGAGTACAACGAGCCCTACACCCAGATCTTCACCCGGGCACTGCCCGAGAGCCTCTATGCGCTGGAGAGCGACCCCGGCCCGGTCAACCAGATCCGCGCGTCGGTCACCTACAACCACGTCGTTGAAGGCTGCCTGGCACTGACCGGCTATTACGGCTGGGGCAAGGTGTGCAGCAGCCGCGGCATCCTGCCGGGCATGCAGAAGGTCATCAAACACATCGGCGACGACGAGCGCCGCCACATGGCCTGGGGCACCTTCACCTGCCGCCGCCACGTCGCCGCCGACGACGGTATGTGGCAGGTCGTGACCGACAGGATGACCGAACTTATGCCGTTGGCGATGGGAACCGTGGAAGCCGGATCCGAGGACTTCGGCGACGATCCGCCGTTCAATATCGACCCCGCCGAGATGGCGGCCTACGCCGCGGACAAGCTGACCCGTCGGCTCGGAGCTATCGAATCCGCGCGCGGCGCCGATCTACGGCTGATCGACCGCGATGCCTCCCCCGAGGCGCTCGAGGAGCAGTTCCACACCGAGGATCAGTTGGCCCTGTCCACGTAGCCGATCGGCTAGGGCTGCAGCACTACCTTGATCGCGCCACTCGTCCGGTCGGCGGCTACCCGGAATGCCTCGGCGGCATCGGCAAGGGGAAACCGGTGGGTAATGACGGTCGCCGCGATCTCCGGATCCTCGGAAAGCACCGCGGCAGCTTGGGTGAACTCCTTTCCGTGCCTCGAGTCGTAGCAATTCGAGCCCACCATCGACAGCTCGTTCATCATGAACGGGATGCCGGGCAGCCGGCGGTCCTCGTGCGACACCCCCACCACCGCGATCCGCCCGCCGATCTCGGCGCTGCGGACGCACTCGCCAAGAGCCGAATCAGTGCCGGCGGCCTCCACCACCACCTCGTAGCGACCGCGCGGCGCCCCCGCGCCCAGCCGCTCGCTCGCGACCCGCTGATGGTCGTGCCGGGCCATCAGGTCAACCTCGAGTCCCATCGCTCGCGCCGCGGCGACCGCCAGTAGACCCACGCTCCCGCCGCCGACCACCAGTACCCGCTCCCCCGGCGCCGCAGACACCATCCGAAGGGCATGCCAACCAACGGCCAGCGGTTCGACCAGTGAGGCGTCGGCGATCGAAAGTCCGTCGGGAATCGGCACCAGGCATTCCGGCGGGACTGCCACCCGGTCGGCCAGTCCGCCGTCGAAAGCCACCCCGATCAGACCGTGCGGCGCCGAACCGCAGCAGCGCTGGGTGGCGCCGATCCGGCACTGCTCGCAGTCCCCGCAGCGGACCGTCGGCTCCACGCAGTAGGCGTTTCCGTCGACGGTGCCGGCGATCTCGTGGCCGAGAGTGACCGGCAGGCTCCAACCTGCCAGTGTCAGGTCGCTGCCGCAGATGCTCGCCGAGCCGACCTCGAGGACCGGCCAATCACCGTCCGGTTCTTCGGCGTCGATCACGGTGGGCTGTCCGGCGATCGACCTCAAGGCGCGCATGTTCACGACCCTACCGAGGTTCCGGGTTTCCTATACTTCGCCGATGCAGTGCGATTACGTGGTGGTGGGGACCGGCTCGGCCGGTTCGGTGGTTGCCAGTCGGCTCAGCACCGATCCGCGGGTGAACGTCGTTGTTCTGGAGGCCGGTCCGATGGACGACGACAAATTCGTCCACATACCGGCCGCCTTCTCCAAGCTCTTCCGCAGTCCGATGGACTGGGACTACCTGACCGAGCCCCAGAAAGAGGTCGGCGGCCGCGAAATCTATTGGCCGCGGGGCAAAGTCCTCGGCGGATCCTCCTCGATGAACGCCATGATGTGGGTTCCAGGGTTCCCCGCCGACTACGACGAGTGGGCCGAGCACGCCGGCCAGGAGTGGGATTACGCCCACCTGCGCCCGTACTTCGACCGCGCGGAGAACGGGACGCTGGTCATCTCCGAGCAACGCAGCCCCCGGGCCTCCACATCGGCCTGGTTGCGCGCCGCCGAGCAAGCCGGCTACCGGGTCACCGAGCCGGACGCCCCGGCCCTGGACGGGTTCTGCCAGACCGCGGTGAACCAGCGTCGCGGAGCCAGGTGGAGTTGCGCCGACGCCTATCTCAAGCCGGTGCTGTACCGACGCAACCTGCGCTTGCGCACCAATGCCACGGTGCGGCGGGTGCTGATCGGCGGTGGGCGCGCGGTCGGTGTGGAGTTCGACGACGCCGAGGGCACGCGGCAGACCGTGTGGGCGGCCCGCGAAGTGGTGCTCTGCGCGGGCTCGGTCAACACCCCCCAGTTGCTGATGCTCTCCGGGATCGGCGACGAGAAGGAGCTTTCCGATTTCGGCATCGGGGTCGTCAAGCACGCTCCGGAGGTCGGGAAGAACATGCTCGACCACCTGATCACGCCGCTCGGATTCGAGGTGCGCGCCGACAGTCTCTTCGACGCCGAGAAGCCCGCGGAACTCGCCAACTACCTCGTACGCCGCCGCGGCATGCTGACCTCCAACGTCGGCGAAGCCTACGGCTTCATCCGAAGCCGGCCGGACCTGGATCTGCCCGACATCGAACTGATCTGGGCGCCCGCACCGTTCTACGACGAGGGAATCGGCGAAGTCGACGGCCACGGGATAGCCACCGGACCGGTGCTGCTCAAGCCGCTGAGCACTGGCACGGTCTCGCTGCGGTCTGCCGATCCAGCGGCCAAGCCGATCATCGACCCGCGCTACCTGTCAGATCCCGAGGGCGTCGACCGTCAGGCAATGCTCGCCGGGTTACGGGCCACCGCAAGGATCGCCCAGTCGCCCGCTCTGCGGGACATCGTCGGCAGGATCCTCCGCCCACTGCACGCCGGCACGCTGGATGACGAGACCCTCGAACGGGCCCTGGAGAGTTGCTCGCATACCCTCTACCACCCGGTGGGCACCTGCCGGATGGGTCGCGATGAGCGGAGCGTGGTCGACCCCCAACTGCGGGTACGCGGCGTGGAAGGTCTGCGGGTTGCCGATGCCTCGGTGATGCCGACCATCATCCGGGGCCATACTCACGCCCCCGCAGTGATCATCGGCGAGAAGGCGGCTGACCTGATCGCCGGCGTTTGACGTCAACGATGTCGGGTAAGGCGATGGTATGCGGATGCTCACCATCGCCGCGGCCGCCGCGGCAGTGTTCGGACTCGCTACCACTGCACCGTCAACGGCTGCTCCGGGCAGCACTCCGACACCCTCCACCACCGTCATCACCGGCATGTCCGGTAGCGGTGCGATGTTCGGCGGTTATTTCACCGCAACGGATTTCGCGATCGAGCCGGCCGGTCGACTCGTTGTGAACGGAATTCTCAATGGTCGACTCAGCGCGCCCGGGCGCCTGCAAACCGGCGTCAGCCAGCCGGTCACCCTTCTGGTGGACCGCCAGAACAGTTCGACGACGTGCCGGATGCTCAACCTCGCCATCGGTCCGGGTGACACCAGTGCCGGTGGAGATCCGCTCCACCTCAAGCAGGCCGAGCTGACGATCATGCAAAAGCAGGGCCCCGGCAGCCGCCTGCTCGTGCCTCTGTGCGACGCCGCGCGCCGGCTTCGCGGCCCGGTCCTCGACCCCGCCGTGCTGGTTCCGCTCAATCAGATCGTGCAGCTGGTCGCCGCCCTACCGGGTTAACCCGTTGCGGCGCAACACCTGTCTATCTCAGTAGTGGTAGGTGTCCGACGGCGCCGTCACATGCACAGCTTGATCGTCGAACTCCGAGACCTGGATACCGTATGCGCGGGCCAGATTGAGGATCTTGGTGGCACGTGCGATACGGGGTAGATCGGATCCGTTGCGGATCTCGCCGCCGTCGCGCTCGTATTCGGCGAAGAACTCCTGGGCCCAGGTGATCTCCTCCTGCGAGGGGGCCAGCCCCTCGTTGACCGTCGGACACTGATCCGGGGTGAGGCAGATCTTTCCGGTCATGCCGAACTCGGCGGAAACCGCGGTTGCCTCACTGAGCTTGAGTGCACTGGATCCCACCGTGGGCCCGTCGATCGCGCCCGGAAGGTGGGCCGCCTTGGCGGCGATGGTGAATCGTGACCGGGCGTAGGCAAGGGTGGTGGGGTTCTCCCCAAAGCCGGTGTCTCGCCGGAAATCGCCGATGCCGAAAGCCAGCCGGAAAGTGCCCTTGGCCGCCGCGATCTCGGTGATGCGCTCCAGCCCGCGGGCGGTCTCCACCAGCGCGACGATCGGGATGTCGGGCAGCCGCTTGGCGGTCTCGGTGACGTGGTCGACGGACTCGACCATCGCCAGCATCACCCCGCCGGCGGATGTCTTGGACAGCATCGTCAGGTCGTCTTCCCAGAACTGGGTGCCGAATCCGTTGACCCGGACCCAATCGGAATTGCCCTCGGCCAGCCAGCGCACCACGTTCTCCCTGGCCGCCTCCTTGCCCTTCGGCGCCACGGCGTCCTCGATGTCGAGGACGACGATGTCGGCGCGGGACCGGGCCGCGGGGGCGAACTTGTCGAACTGAGCCCCGTTGACCAGCAGCCAGCTGCGGGCCAATACCGGGTCTATCCGGCGTCCCGCTTCCTGGTGGTCGCTGTCCCATCCGGTGGCTTGGTCGTACATAGCTCGAGCCCTGGTGCCTTCCGCAGTGCCAAAGGTTGACGGTCCATAGTCGCACCGACCCGAAATCGACGCGCGGCTGCCTCCCCCGAAGACCAGGTACGCAACCGACGGTGCCGCCGGGCCGAAGGCAGTAGGCTCAACGCATGGTCGACATCGGCCGCGTCACCTCGATCTGGCGGTACCCGGTCAAATCCATGGCGGGGGAGCGTCTTTCTACCGCCGACATCGGTTCGCTTGGTCTGCACGCCGACCGCACGTGGGCGGTCCGCGACGTCGAGTCTGATGCCACCACGAACGCCAAACGGTTACCGGGTCTGTTGATGTGCACCGCCCGCTACGCGACCGCCCCGCCGGCCGACGCCGGGCCCGGCAACGCCCCTGAGGTGATCATCGGCCTGCCCGACGGCCGGGAGATCTCCAGTTCGGATCCCGCCGTCCACCGGGAGTTGTCGGCCTTCGTCGACCGCGACGTCCGACTGTTTCCGCTGCCGGCGCTGTCCGAGCGCGACAAATACCGAGCGCCGATGGCCACCAAGGCAGACCTTCGGACGATCTTCGGGTTGGGCCCGGAGGAACCACTGCCCGACCTGTCGATGTTCCCGGTCAAGAAGCTCGCCGAGATAACACGCTACTCCACCCCACTAGGAACATATTTGAA
>CAZRFC010000239.1:0-3660 GCA_964598975.1 uncultured Mycobacterium sp.
ATCAAGTAGGCCGTCCAACGTGAGGGCATCACCGTCGACCAACTCGACGTGATCGAGATCAACGAGGCCTTCGCGGCGGTGGCGCTCGCCTCGACGCGGGAGCTCGGCGTCGACCCCGAGAGGGTGAACCGCAGCGGCGGCGCGATCGCCATGGGTCACCCCATCGGGATGTCCGGGGCCCGGATCACCCTGCACGCCGCGCTGGAATTGTCCCGCCGCGGTTCGGGCTACGCGGTGGCCGCCCTGTGCGGCGCCGGGGGTCAGGGCGACGCCCTGATCCTGCGCGCCTGAGTTTGCTGACCGGGCACGTGGCCGAACCCGATACCAGCCCTGTGACGTTGGTCATAAGGCGGTCCGTGACAAACTTGGCAGTGTGACGCGCCCTCGCCCGAGAATCGCGCCGGTGATGACCGGTGCCGTGGATCTGTCCGGCCTGAAGAAACCCGCTGCCGGCGGTGCCGCCACCGGCGGTGTCGAGATCACCGAGGCCAACTTCGAAGCCGAAGTGCTGGTGCGCTCCACCGAGGTTCCGGTGGTGGTGCTGCTGTGGTCACCGCGCAGCCAGGCCTGCCTGGACCTGCGCGACGCGTTGGGCGCCCTCGCGGCCGCCGACGCCGGCAAGTGGGCGCTGGCTTCGGTCAACGTCGATGCGGCGCCACGGGTGGGGGCGATCTTCGGTGTCGAAGGAGTGCCCACCGTGGTGGCTCTTGCGGGCGGGCAACCGCTGACCAGCTTCGAGGGCACCCAGCCGCCCGCGCAGTTGCGGCGCTGGATCGACTCGCTGCTGGCGGCCACCGCCGGCAAGCTCACCGGGGGTGGCGAAGCCGAGCCGCCGGTGGACCCCCAACTGACCGCTGCCCGGGACAAGCTGGACGCCGGCGACTTCGTCGCCGCCGCAGCCGCCTATCAGGCGATCCTCGACGGTGACCCCGCGCACGCCGAGGCCAAGGGCGCGTTGCGCCAGATCTCGTTCCTGCAGCGGGCCTCGGCCCACGGCGCCGGTGCCGTGGCGGCCGCCGACGCGGCACCGGACGATATCGACGCGGCGTTCGTCGCAGCCGACGTCGAGGTCCTCGGTCAGGATCCGTCCGCCGGATTCGACCGGCTGATCGGTCTGATCAAACGCACCAGCGGCGACGACCGCACCAGGGTGCGGACTCGGTTGATCGAACTGTTCGAGTTGTTCGACCCGGCCGATCCCGTGGTGATCGCGGGCCGGCGCAACCTCGCCAACGCGCTGTACTAACCGCCGGCGGCCGGCGTTGGCGTTGGGTTCGACTGGGGTTGCCGCCGAACATCTTTCGTGACCGACGGGATCTGTCGGACCCCCCTGCGATCATCAGCTTATGACGTTGACCGCAGCCCTCGGCACCACCGAGGTGACACCCGGGGAACGCCTGGAGGCGTTGTTCGAGGAGCTGGCGGAGCTGACCGGCCAGCGTAACGCCATCGATGGGCGCATCGTGGAAATCGTTGCCGAGGTCGATCGCGACGAACTGTGGGGCAACACCGGAGCCCGGTCCATCCCGGCGCTGGTGGCCTGGAAAACCGGCTGCTCATCGGCCAACGCGCAAGCGATCGCAGCTGTCGCGCACCGACTGGAGGAGTTCCCGCGCTGCGCCCAGGGGATGCGGGAGGGCCGGCTGTCGCTGGACCAGGTCGGCGTCATTGCGCAGCGCGCCGGCGAGGGATCCGACGAGCACTACGCGGCGCTGGCCTCCGTCGCCACCGTCAACCAACTGCGCACCGCGGTCAAGCTCGAACCGCGACCCGAACCCGACCCGCGTCCTGAACCGCAACGCTCGATCACCAAACACACCGACGAGAACTTCACCTGCTGGCGGATCAAACTCCCGCACGTGGAGGCCGCGATAGTCGATGCCGCATTGGCCGCTCATCGGGATGCGCTGATCGCTGAGTGGAAACGCGACCACGGCGATCCGGACAACCCCGCCGATCCCGTGCCGCCGCTACCGGGCACCATCGAGGCGTTCCTGCGCCTGGTCGAAGCCGGCTGGGACGCTGAGGCCACCCGCCGACCACAAGGGCAACGCACCACGGTGGTGGTACACGTTGACGTCGAGAAGCGCTCCGCCGCATTGCATCTCGGTCCGCTGATCACCGACGCCGACCGCCGATATCTCACCTGCGATGCCACGTGTGAAGCCTGGTTCGAACGTGCCGGCCGCGTCATCGGTGCCGGCCGAGCAGCCCGCACCGTCAACCGGCGACTTCGCCGGGTATTGGAGCACCGTGACCGCTGCTGCGCGGTTCCCGGCTGTGGTGCCACCCGCGGCCTACACGCCCACCACATCCGGCACTGGGAAGACGGCGGACCCACCGAGCTGGCCAACCTCGTGCTGCTGTGTCCCTATCACCACCGGCTGCACCACCGCGGCGTCATCACCATCGCCGGCACCGCGGACGCCCTGATCATCAGCGGCAGCGACGGCCAAATGCTGTCCGCTGAGTCGCTCGCCCATCCGCCGACCACACCACCGCCCGCCGTCGCACCGTGCTCGGGACCCACCGGCGAACGGGCCGACTGGTGGTGGTACCAGCCATTCGAGCCCCAGCCGCCACCGTCTAGTAACTAGGCCTGGTAACTAGGCCGGTTCGAGCCACAGCGCCGAGTTGGGCGGCAGGACCAATTGCGCCGAAGCCGGGCGACCGTGCCACGGTTCGTTGGTCGCACGCACTGCCCCCATGTTGCCGATGCCCGTCCCGTTGTAGATGGTCGCGTCGCTGTTGAGCACTTCACGCCAGGTGCCGGCCTGTGGCAGGCCCAGACGGTAGCGGGTGTGCTCACTGCCGGCGAAGTTGAAGACGCAGGCCATGACCGAGCCGTCGGCGCCGCGGCGCAGGAAACTCAGCACGTTGTTTGCCGAATCGTTGGCGTCGATCCAGGAATAGCCCTCCGGCCGCGAATCCAGGCTCCACAGCGCCGACCGGTCCCGATAGACGGCATTCACGTCGGCCATGAACCGCTGGATGCCGCAGGAGAAACCGTTCTCGTCGAGTTGCCACCAGTCCAGGCCGCGCTCCTCGGACCACTCGGCCCGCTGCCCGAAGTCCTGTCCCATGAACAACAGCTTCTTGCCGGGGTGGGCCCACTGGTAGGCCAGCAGCGTTCGCAGTCCGGCCGCCTTGACGTGGTCATTGCCGGGCAGCCGCCCCCACAGTGTGCCCTTGCCGTGCACCACCTCGTCATGGCTGATCGGCAGCACGAAGTTCTCGCTGTAGGCGTACAGCATCGAGAACGTCATCTCGTGGTGGTGGTAGCTGCGGTAGATCGGATCCCGGCTGATGTAGTCCAGGGTGTCATGCATCCAGCCCATGTTCCACTTCATCGAGAAGCCGAGGCCGCCAAGGTTGGTCGCGCGGGTGACACCGGGCCAGGAGGTGGACTCCTCGGCCACGGTGACGATGCCTGGGGCGATTTTGTGCACGGTGGCGTTCATCTCCTGCAGGAACTGCACCGCCTCCAGGTTCTCCCGGCCGCCGAAGGCGTTCGGCGTCCAACCGTCCGCTGGACGGGAGTAGTCCAGATACAGCATGGAGGCCACCGCATCGACCCGCAGGCCGTCGATGTGGAATTCCTGCAGCCAGTACAGCGCGTTGGCCACCAGGAAGTTGCGCACCTCCGGGCGCCCGAAGTCG
>CAZRFC010000239.1:3670-6837 GCA_964598975.1 uncultured Mycobacterium sp.
TAGGTGCCCCAATCGAGTTGCTCGCCGCGGCGCGGGTCGGAGTGCTCGTAGAGGGCGGTGCCGTCGAATCGGCCTAGCGCCCACGCGTCCTTGGGGAAGTGGGCCGGAACCCAGTCCATGATCACGCCGATCCCGGCCTGGTGCAGACGGTCCACCAGAAACCGGAAATCGTCGGGAGAACCGAACCGGGAGGTGGGGGCATAGTAGGAGGTGACCTGATAGCCCCATGAGCCGCCGAACGGGTGCTCAGCCACCGGCAGCATCTCGACGTGGGTGAAGCCCTGCGCCAGAACGTAATCGGTGAGCTGATCGGCCAGTTCGACGTAGCTCAGGCCCGGCCGCCACGACCCGAGATGGACCTCGTAGGTGCTCATCGGTTCGAAGACCGGGTTGGTGGCGGCGCGGTCGGCCATCCATTCGTCGTCGTTCCACCGGTAGTTCGAGACGAACACCCGAGAGCCGGTGCGGGGCGGGATTTCGGTGGCGAAGGCCATCGGATCGGCCCGGTCGGTGACCGACCCGTCGACGCCGTGCACCCGGAACTTGTACAGGCCGTCGACGGAGAAGCCCGGCCAGAAAAGCTCCCACACGCCGGAGGAACCCAGCACCCGCATCGGGGCGTCATTGCCGTCCCAACCGTTGAACTCGCCGACCAGGCTGACGCCCTTGGCGTTGGGGGCCCACACCGCGAAGGACACCCCGTCGACCACGCCGTCCGGGGTGGTGAACGAACGGGGTTGGGCGCCAAGGATTTCCCAGAGCCGTTCGTGGCGGCCCTCGGCGAACAGGTGCAGATCCACTTCGCCGAGTGTCGGCAGGAAACGGTAGGCGTCGGCGGTGATCAGCGTGCTGCCCGGGTATCCCACCTCCAAGCGGTAGTCGACCAGGTCGGTGAACGGCAGGGACACCGCGAAGACACCCGACCCGACATGCTTCATCGCGTATCGGACCCCGCCGACCAATGCCGACACCGACTCGGCGTGCGGGCGCAGTGTCCGGATGACGGTGTTTTCGCCGTGCTCGTGCGCCCCGAGGATGCTGTGCGGGTCGTGGTGCACCCCGGACACCAGTCGGGCAAGTTCGGCCGGGTCGGGTGCCAGGTCGGGGTTCGTGGCGTGCCGGGTCACCGGGTCACTCCCGGCGCAGTAGGTTGGCCCGCTGATCCGCTGGGATCGCCGGCATGTTCAGGATGTGGGCGACGGCCCGAACCGGGTCCAGGCGCACGTAGTTGGATTGCCCCCACTGGTATTCCTCCCCGGTGACCTCGTCGCGAACCCAGAATCGTTCGTAGGGCTCCATTCCCAGCGCACCCATGTCCAGCCACACCATCCCGTCCTCGGCGCCGAACGGGTTGAGGTTGATCACCGACAGCACCGCATCCCCGGTGACCGGGTCGAACTTGCTGAAAGCCAGCAGGGCGTCGTTGTCGATGTGGTGGAAGCGGATGGTGCGCATCTGACACAGCGCCGGATGCAATCGGCGGATCTCGTTGAGCCGGGTCAGGAACGGCTCCAGCGATCGGCCCTCCTTGATCGCCAGCGCGAAGTCCCGGGGACGCAATTCGTACTTCTCGGAGTCGACGTACTCCTCGCTGCCCGGCCGCACCGCGACGTGCTCGAACAATTCGTAGCCCGAATAGACCCCCCATGACGCGCCCATCGTGGCGGCCAGTGCGGCCCGGATGGCGAACATTCCCGGGCCGCCGTGCTGCAGGCTCTCGTGCAGGATGTCGGGGGTGTTGACGAACAGGTTCGGCCGGGCGTAGTCGGCGTGCTCGGCGATCTGGCGGCCGAACTCCTCGAGTTCCCACTTGGCTGTTCGCCAGGTGAAATACGAGTAGGACTGGGTGAAGCCGAGTTTGGCCAACCCGTACAGCCGGGCCGGGCGGGTGAAGGCCTCGGACAGGAACAGCACATCCGGATCGATGCTCTTGACCTCGGCAATGAGCCAGGCCCAGAAGTTCGCCGGTTTGGTGTGCGGGTTGTCGACCCGGAAGATCTTGACGCCGTGATCCATCCAGTGCCGAACCACCCTCAGAACCTCGTCATACAGACCCTGTGCATCGTTGTCGAAGTTCAGCGGATAGATATCCTGATACTTCTTCGGCGGGTTCTCCGCATAGGCGATGGTCCCGTCCGGCAGTTCGGTGAACCACTGTCGGTGCCGGCGCGCCCACGGGTGGTCCGGAGCGCACTGCAGTGCGAGGTCGAGCGCAACCTCCAACCCGTTGTCGGCGGCGGTGGCGACGAACCCGTCGAAGTCTTCGAGGGTGCCCAGATCGGGATGCACGGCGTCATGGCCGCCCTCCGCGCTGCCGATCGCCCACGGTGAACCCACATCATCGGGTTCCGCGGTGACGGAGTTGTTGCGACCCTTGCGGTGCACCTTTCCGATCGGATGGATCGGCGGCAAGTAGACCACGTTGAAGCCCATCGCCGCAATCCGCGGCAGCGCGGTGGCGGCGGTGGCAAAGGTGCCGTGCACCGGTGTGCCGTCGGCGTCCCAGCCCCCGGTGGACCGGGGGAACATCTCGTACCAGGCGCTGCACCGCGCCAGCGGCCGATCCACCCACACCCCGTAGGGATGGCCGCGGGTCAGCAGGTCGCGCAGCGGATAGCGATCCAACAGTTCGGTCACGTGGTGGGACAGGGCGAGCGCGGCTCGCGACAGCGGATCACCAGGCTGGCGCAGTTCCTCGGCGGCCTCCAGCAGGGGGGCCCGGTCCCCGCGCGGCACGCCGGTAGCGGCCCGCTCCAGTAACGCGGCGCCGACCAGCAGATCGTTGTGCAGATCCTCCTCGCCCTGACCTGCGTCGAGTTTGGCGATCACTGAGTGATGCCAGTTGGTGATGGGATCGCCCCAGCCGTCCACCCGGAACACCCACAAGCCGACGCGGTCCGGACAGAACTGTCCGTGAAACACATCCGGGGTACGGCCGGACTCCATCCGGTACTGGGCGGGCTTGACCTTTGGCGCACTTTCCGAAGCCGGTTTCATCCGGCCGGGTGCGCCGTGCCCGACCTGCGGATAGTCCGGTCCGAGGTAGCGCACCACCAGGGTGGCTGCCACCGCCTCGTGGCCCTCCCGCCAGACTGTCGCGCAGACCGGCACGACCTCGCCGACAACGGCTTTGGCGGGGTAAATGCCACCGGACACCACGGGGGCGA
>CAZRFC010000240.1:0-6812 GCA_964598975.1 uncultured Mycobacterium sp.
GAAGCTGTCGCACTACAGCGACGGCACCACCGATATCGAGTACAAGTTCGGCTTCGCAGGAAATCCGTGGGGCGAGTTGGAAGGCATCGCCAACCGGACCAACTTCGACCTGTCGACGCACTCCAAGCATTCGGGTGTGGACCTGTCCTACTACGACCAGGCCAGCGACACGCGCTACGTCCCGTATGTCATCGAACCGGCGGCGGGTCTGACCCGGTCGTTCATGGCCTTCCTCGTGGATGCTTACGCCGAGGATGAGGCGCCCAACGCCAAGGGCGGGGTCGACAAGCGCACGGTGCTGCGTCTTGACCCTCGGCTGGCCCCGGTCAAGGCTGCGGTACTGCCGTTGTCGCGCAACGAGGATCTGAGCCCGAAGGCCCGCGACCTGGCCACCGTGCTGCGCAAGAACTTCAACATCGACTTCGACGACGCCGGGGCAATCGGCCGCCGCTACCGCCGCCAGGACGAGATCGGGACGCCATTCTGCGTGACGGTCGACTTCGACACCCTCGAGGACCAGGCGGTCACCATCCGCGAGCGCGACAGCATGACCCAGGAGCGGGTCGGGCTGGATGCGGTGCCCGGCTACCTGGCGGCGCGGCTGCTGGGCTGAGGCCGCGGGCTAGAAGCGCCCGCCGCCGCCCAGCCAGTCACCACCGGAGCCGCCGTAGGACGTCGTCGACCCACCGCCGGTGTAGCCGCCGCCGTGATAGCCGCCGCCCATCCCCCCGGTGAGGATGTTGCCGAGGATGATGCCGCCGACCATCGCGCCCATATCGGACTGCCGGCCGCCGTAGCGGGTCTGGTACTGGCGCTGCCCGGCCTGCACGTCGGCATTGGCCAGCTGCTGGGCCTGGGCGGCCAGCATGGAGGCGCCGTTGGCGTGCTTGATGGCTTCGTCGATCGCGGTGCTCTTCTTCGCCTCGGCCGCCTCCAGTTGGCGAACCGCCTCGTTGAGCCGGGTGCGGGCCTCGGGACCGATGCTGCCGCGGCGGGTGTCGATGTAGTCCGACACCGAACGGACCCGGGACTGGGCGGTGCTCAGTGCCTGCTCGTAGGAGCGCAGCAGTCGTTCGGAGGCCTCCCGCTCCTCGGCGACGCTGGCCAATAGCCGGTCCAGGTCCGCGTCGGCCTGGGTGAGTTGGGTGAAGGTGCCCAGCGGGTCGGCAGCGCCGCCCGTCTGCGCGGCGGTGACTGCTTTCACCGCGGAGTCGCGGGCGGCGGACAGCTCGGCGGCCTTGGCCAGTCCGCCCTTGGCCAGTTGCTCGCCGGCCTGGCTGATGCCGCGCTGGATGTCCTCGATCGCGGCCGGCAGTGCGGCGACCGCGCGACGAATGTCACTGGCTGCGCTGTCCACCGCGTCGAGCATCGTATTGGCTTGCTGCAGAGCCGATTCCGCGCCGCGCACGCAGTCGACCAGATCGCCCACCTCGCCGGCTACCGGCTTGGCCGAAAGCTCACGGCCGCGGCTGATCGACGTGTCGGCGAACTCGACCCGCTCCCGGGCCGCGTTGACGTTGCGGGCCACCGACGACAGCGCCGACTCGTCGAACTCGGTGCGCAGCTGCGCCAGCTTCTGATCGGATGGGTCCAGCCGCGCGGTCACGGTGACCAGCTGCTGGGTCAGGGCGTCGAGGCGCTCCGGGGCGTTGAACACCAGATCGCGCATCTGGTGGAACGACGCGGTCTGGGCCTCGAGTTCCTTGTTGGCCCGGGCGGCGGAGACCACCACCTTGGTCAGCAGGTCTCGTCGCTCGGGCAGCGGCTCGGGGACGTCGTCGTCGAGCTTCTGCCGCACGGTGAAGGCCTGCTTGAGGGTCTCCCGGGCGTTGTTTACAGCGGCGGCGAACGGTGCGGTCTGGGCTTCGCCGAACTCCTCCTGGGCCAGTACCAGCTCGTTGGCGCTGGTGCGCACCGCGTTGTCCACCTCGACGACGATCGACTTAGACAGCTCGTCGAGGGCTCCGATCGGAACGTCAGCCAGCGCGGAGGGATTGGTGGGGTCGATGTTCTTGGCGGCGGTCACGGCGGCCTCATGCTGCTTGCGGCGCCGTCGGCGGCTCATCAGCGTCATCCCTCCGAACCCGAGCAGTCCGACACCGGCCAGGGTCGCGATCGGAACCAGCATCGAGCCGCCGCCATCGGAACCGCTCTTGCCGGCGCCGGCGCCCTTGAGGTTCTCCAGCCCGCTGGCGGCTGCTACCGCGGCTCCGGTCCAGTCGCCGTTGCGCAGGGCGGGCTCGATGCGGTCGCGCCGGATGTTGTCGACCTTGGTGGAGCTGCCCCCGGCTGCCGCGGGGGAAACCAGGAAGGCATAGGAGCGGTCCTTCGTGGCAACCGCCAGAATGGCGTCCTCGCTCCCCAGATCACTGATCTTCTGGGTCTGTTGGGACCATTCGAAGGCGCCCTTGGGGGCGAACGACTCGACGTAAACCACCCACAGCCGGACGTGCCGCTCCCGGTACAGCTGGTCGACGGCCCTCTGCACATCGGCCCGCTGCCGGTCGCTGAGCGCACCGGCGTTGTCGGTGACGTAGTCCGGCAGCCGGAACGGGGGCTCGGCGACCGCAGACGGCGCGGAAATGGTGAGGGCCGCGAAGATCGCGGCGAGCAGACTGAGCAGACGGGCGAGGCGCATGACCGCCAATGTAGTAGCCCGCAATGCCCCGACACCCCGATGCCAGCAAAACTCCGTCGCTGTCAGCCGAGGGCGTACTGGCAGACTGTGCCCCGGTGACGACGACACCAGTCGCAGGGAGCAGTGCGTGACGACGACGACCAACCGGATTCTCGGCTACGGCGAGGACGACCGGGAGCGGGTGGTGCCCGACCCCGGGAAGTCGGCGACCCTGCCGGGAACCAGCTTCGAGCACCGGACCGATTTCGCGCGTGACCGGGCCCGGGTGCTGCACTGTGCGGCCCTGCGCCGGCTCGCGGACAAGACCCAGGTTGTGGGCCCCCGGGAAAGCGACACCCCGCGCACCCGGCTGACCCACTCACTGGAGGTGGCCCAGATCGGCCGCGGTATGGCGGTGGCACTCGGCTGCGATCCGGACCTCGTCGACCTGGCGGGTCTGGCGCACGACATCGGCCACCCGCCGTACGGCCACAACGGCGAGCGCGCACTGAACGAATTCGCCGACCGCTGCGGCGGTTTCGAGGGCAACGCCCAGAACTTCCGGATCCTGACCCGCCTGGAGCCCAAGGTTCTCGACTCGACCGGCGCCAGCGTCGGGCTCAACCTGACCCGCGCCGCGCTGGATGCAGTCACCAAGTACCCATGGCAGCGACCGGCGGCCGGTGGGAAGTTCGGTTTCTACCCCGACGACGCCGAGATCGCCGAGTGGATGCGGGCCGGGGCACCGGCCGGGCGGCCCTGTCTGGAGTCCCAAGTCATGGACTGGGCCGACGACGTCGCCTATTCGGTCCACGATGTCGAGGACGGTGTGGTGTCCGGCCGCATCGACCTGCGGGTGCTGGCCGATGAGGATGCCGCCGCGGCCCTGGCACGGCTGGGTACCTCCGTCTACGGCTCCGGCGCTCATCCGGACGACCTGGAGGCCGCTGCCCGCAGGCTGTCGGAGCTTCCGGTGGTCGCCGCGGTCGGCAAGTACGACGCCACCCTGACCGCGTCGGTCGCACTCAAGCGGCTGACCAGTGAATTCGTCGGCCGGTTCGCCTCGGCGGCCATCTCCGAGACCCATCGCCTGGCCGGGTCGGGGCCCTTGACGCGCTACCAGGCCGACTTGCACGTTCCGGCGACGGTGCGAGCCGAGGTCGCCGTACTCAAGACGTTGGCCCTGCAGTTCATCATGTCCGACCCGTCACATCTGGCCAGGCAGATCAAACAGCGCGAACGCATCCATCGAGTGGCACACCTATTGCTGCGGGGGGCGCCGGCTTCCCTCGACCCGTTGTTCGTCCCCGCCTTCAAAGCCGCCGACGACGACGCCGCCCAGATGCGGGTGATCGTCGACCAGATCGCGTCCTACACCGAGAGCCGGCTGGAGCGCATCGACACCGCCGGGCTCGGCGGCCTCGCGTTCTAGACTCGAGCCCGTGACAGCAGCGGTTGGTGGCGGGGGAGGCCGCAAGGGGCGCATCCCCGACCGGGACATCTCCGCCATCCGCGACAAGGTGCGAATCGAGGACGTGGTCGGCGACTACGTCCAGTTGCGCCGCGCCGGTGCCGACTCGCTGAAGGGGCTGTGTCCCTTCCACGACGAGAAGTCCCCGTCATTCCATGTCCGACCCAACCACGGTCACTTTCACTGCTTCGGCTGCGGCGAGGGCGGCGACGTCTACGCCTTCATCCAGAAGATCGAACACGTCAGTTTCGTCGAAGCCGTCGAGGTGCTGGCCGACCGGATCGGCTACGCCGTCACCTACACCGGCGGCGGAAACACCGTGCAACGCGACCGCGGCAGCCGCAGCAGGCTCACGGCCGCCAACGCCGCGGCGCAGGAGTTCTATTCCGCCGCACTGGAATCCGACGAAGCCGCCCCCGCCCGCCAGTACCTCACCGAGCGCAACTTCGACGCCGCCGCCGCCCGCAAGTTCGGCTGCGGCTTCGCCCCCTCTGGGTGGGACTCGCTGACAAAGCACCTGATCCGGAAGGGCTTCGAGTTCAAGGAGTTGGAGGCCGCCGGTCTGTCCCGGGAGGGCCGCCGCGGGCCGATGGATCGCTTTCACCGCCGGCTGCTGTGGCCGATCCGCAGCGCCAGTGGGGAGACCGTGGGTTTCGGTGCGCGCCGGATTTTCGACGACGACGTGATCGAGGCGAAGTACGTCAACACCCCCGAGACGGTGCTCTACAAGAAATCCTCGGTGCTGTTCGGCATCGATCTGGCTAAGCGCGATATCGCCAAGGGGCACCAGGCCGTGGTGGTCGAGGGCTACACCGATGTGATGGCCATGCACCTGGCCGGAGTCACCACCGCGGTCGCCTCGTGCGGCACCGCCTTCGGCGACGAACACCTGTCCATGCTGCGGCGGCTGATGATGGACGACAAGTTCTTCAAGGGCGAGTTGATCTACGTCTTCGACGGCGACGCTGCCGGGCAGGCCGCCGCGCTCAAGGCCTTCGCCGGCGAGCAGAACCTGGCCGGCCAGAGTTTCGTGGCGGTGGCTGCCGATGGAATGGACCCCTGCGACCTGCGGCTTAAGTCCGGCGACGCCGCGCTGCGCGACCTGGTGGCCCGGCGTACCCCGCTGTTCGAGTTCGCGATCCGAACCACTCTGGCCGAATACGACCTGGACAACGCCGAGGGCCGGGTCTCGGCGCTGCGCCAGTGCGTGCCGATGGTCGCCAAGATCAAAGACTCCACCCTGCGCGACGAATACGCCCGCCAGTTGGCCGGCTGGGTGGGCTGGGACGACGTCGCCCAAGTCATCGGAAGGGTCCGGCAGGAGGCCGGCCGCAAGCCCGGTGCCGGCCGCGGGGACGGACAAAGTGCCGAACGGACGACGGCGCCGCCGCGCCGGGACACCGGCGAGTTGCGGCCCGATCCCCGCGATCCCACCCTGTGGCCGCAGCGTGAAGCCCTCAAGGCGGCGCTGCAGTGTCCGGCGCTGGCGGGTCCGGTTTTCGATTCGCTGACCGCCGAGAGCTTCACCCATCCCGGCTACGCCGCGGTCCGTACCGCCGTCGAGGCGGCCGGCGGCACCTCCTCCGGACTGACCGGCGCGCAGTGGATGGAGGCTGTCCGTGAGAAGGCGGCGGCACCGGCTACCGCGGGTCTGGTCAGCGAACTCGTCGTGGAGGCCATCAAGGTCGACGACGAAGAGAAACTGCCGCGCTATATCGGCGGGGTGCTGGCCCGACTCCAGGAGGTCTGGGTGGGCCGCCAGATTGCCGAGGTGAAGTCCAAGCTGCAGCGGATGTCACCGGTGGAACAGGGGGATGAGTACCACGCCCTGTTCGGCGACCTGGTGGCGTTGGAGGCCTACCGGCGAAGCCTGCTGGAGCAGGCCAGCGGGGACGATCTCACGGCCTGAGCTTTAGCTCACCAGGCAAAGGGCCGCTATGGTTAACGCAGTGCCGGTTAACAGAATGGCCCATGATGGCGAAAGGTCAGGTATGGCTACCGCGAACAAGATCATCCGGCGCTTCGTCGCGGCGGGTGCGCTCGCTGCGGCCGCTCTGACCGTTCCGGCCACCGCGTCGGCCACCGGCCAGTGCCTTGCCTGGTACGGCTCCCGTGGCGACGGCATCTGCCTGGGCTACTCCAACGGCACCCCGACCTACATCGGCACGCCCCAGGGCGGCTACCTCGGACCCGGATACGGCGTCGGGATTCCCGGTGCCGGCACTGGCGGCTTCGGCGTGACCACCGGTCCGCTCCTTCCGGGTCAGACCATCAACAAGCCGATCGGTGGAAGCTAGCGGTCCGGATCAGTCACGCCGTGGCTGAATGACCGTCGTCTGGCTGTCGATCTCGGCCAGGGTTACCATCGGCTGATCGGGGGAGACCTTGTCGGCGATCTTGCGTCGTCCCGCGTCGATCATCGATTTCGTCGCCGGGTGCCCCGCTACCGCCCGAGCGGTGGCGACGATCTGGTCGTAGCGTTCCCGCCCGGCTTTGGTGCCCAACACGTAGCCCGTCGCCAGCACGGCCACAAACCCGATCACTGTGCTCCCTCCATGGCTCACCATCCTGCCGGACGGGCCGCTTTGGCGCTGCCCCGCCCCGGTGCGCTAGAGTCTCAATCCGTCCCGCCGCGAGGAATGGGCGGGCGCGGTCCCCTGTAGCTCAACTGGCAGAGCTTCCGACTGTTAATCGGACGGTTGATGGTTCGAGTCCATCCGGGGG
>CAZRFC010000241.1:0-6789 GCA_964598975.1 uncultured Mycobacterium sp.
CTTGGGCAGTACCCGGTCGTCCGGGAAGCCGGGCTTGACTCCGAAGAACGGCGCGCCGAGGACCGCCAGCAGCGCCACCCCGGCCAGTCCGATCGGGACGGCGCGGGCCATCACGAACTTCGTTGAGCGGTACCAGAATTGCTCCGCGATCGGCTTGGGCACCGGTTCGGGACGGCCGAGGAGCCTGCGCAGCCCCCGCCGTACGTCCAGGGCGTTGATTCGGTCACCGAGCAGCATGATGGCCGCAGGCGTAATGACGACGGCGGCCAGCGCCGCGAATGCCACCGTGGCCACCCCGGCGTAGGCGAAGGAACGCAGGAAGTTCATTGGGAAGAGCACCATCACCGCCATCGACAGCGCGACGGTCACCGCGGAGAACAGCACCGTGCGACCGGCTGTCACCATGGTGGTGGCGACCGCCTCTTCGCGACCGGCGCCCTGCGCCAACTCGTCGCGGTAGCGGCTGATCATCAGCAGGGTGTAGTCGATGGCCAATGCCAAACCCATGGCGGTGGTGAGGTTGAGCGCGAAGATCGACACGTCGGTAAAGAAGGTGATGGTCCGCAGGACGGCCAGCGAGCCGAGGATCGCCAGCACCCCGACGCCGATCGGTAGGGCCGCGGCGAGCAGACCGCCGAAAACCCAGATCAGCACCAGGAAGCTCAGCGGCACCACGATCGCCTCGAGCAGCAGCAGATCCCGCTTGGACTGCTCGGTGACCTGGAGGTTGACCATGGCGGTGCCGCCGGCGCGGATCTGAACGCCCCCGCTGTCACCGACCAGGGCGTCGGTGATCTCCTTGGTGTACCGCTGTTGCTCAGCCTCCGTGCCGAGCACTCCGGTGACGATCAGTCCGGACTTCTTGTCTGCGCTGACCAGGGCGTCGGCGGCGGGCCCCTTGGCGGTCCAGGGCGAGTTGACAGCGGCGACCTGGCCGGATCGGGTGAGCATTTCGATCGCCGCCGTGGCGACCACCTTGGCCTGTGGGCTGTCGTATCGGTCCGGAGCGGTGACCACCAGAACCAGCGGAACATTTCCCTGGCCGAACTTGTCGGTCAGCAACTGTGCGGCCCGGGAGGATTCGGCGGTCGGGTCCTGAAAACCGCTGGGGGAAAGCTTGTCGGCGACCGGGACGCCGAACGCCCCGATGAGTGCCGCCAGCACCGCGGCGATGATGATGACCCGCCGCGGTGCCGCAACGGCGAGCCGGGCTATCCGTTCCAGCACTATCCGTCCTTAGCTCCGGGCGTCGTGGTGACGCCGCTGATCCAACGCTAAAGCGTCGCCTGCTCGGCAGCCGCCTTCCCACTCAACCACGCCCCGTGCACTGTCGAGTGCATGGTCGGGTGCTGGGCTTCGCCGGCCAGCCACACTCTGTCGTCAATCGGCTGCGCCAGCGCGACCCGGTCCTCCTGCCCCGAACCGACGGCGGTGAACGAGTATGAGCCGCGGCTGAATTCGTCCTCCCACCATCGGGAGGCCTGGGCGGCCAGCGGCGGACGGAACCGGCCCGGGTAGATCCCTGCCAGCAGGTCGGCGGCCGCCGCGGCCTGCCGGTCGACATCCCAACCGCTGACCGCCTCGGCGGCAGCGCCGCCGTTGATCGCCAGCAGCGCCGGGCTGCCGCTGACCCGGTTGAGGTTGTACCAGCCGGTGAACGGCCGGCCCGGAGTGTCGAAGACCTGGATCTGGTCGACGTCGTCCCAGAAGGCGGTGTCGAACTTGAGCACCAGTTTCTCGAATCGGCCGGAACCCAGTCGCTCGATCGCGCGACTGTGGCCGGTGGGCAGCGGCGGATCGAATCGGATTGCGCCGCTTTTGAGTACGCCGAGGGGAACGGTGACGATCACCTTTGCCGCCCGCCATCGGCCACCGGCGCTTTCCACGGTGACACGGTCGGGTTCATGAAGCGACACCGCCGTGATCGCGGTGTTGAGCGCCATCTGCAGTCCTTCGGCCAGCCGCCGGGTCAGTTGGCCGTAGCCGGCCGGGAAGACCCGCTGAGCGCCGCGGAAGTCCCCCTCCTCATCCAGCGCGCTCAGCGCCAGCGTGTCCGGGGTCGCGCCGTAATCACCGGCGTAATCGCTGAGCGCGGCGGTGACCGCGGGGTCATCGGAGAACTCCGGTGGCAGCGCTTCGATCGCCGCGCGCATCGACATCCGATCCGCTCCCGCGGCGGCGGCGGAGCGCTCCAACTGTCCGACGGCCTCGGCCACCTGCGCCTCGATGTCGTCGGCATCGACACCGGTTCCGTCGGCCGAGTAGTACTCCGCCGATCCGGCGCCCTCCGACGACCCGACGTCGAAGACGGTGGTGGGGATGGCGAATCGGGTCGCTTCGTCGTAGATCGGATTGCCCTCGGTGCCGTGAATCCAGGAGGCACCCAGGTCGACCGGGACATCGGGCCAGGTATTCGAGGTCCAGATCCGTCCGCCGATCCGGTCGCGGGCCTCGAGCACCAGGCAACTTCGTCCGGCCTCAAGCACGGTGCGGGCAGCGGCCAACCCGGCGATACCGGCACCGATCACGATGACATCGACGTCGCGGTCCCCGGACGCGGGCGACGGCCCGGACGCTTCGGCGCACCCACCCAGCGCCGCCACGGCACCCAACGACATCGCGCCGACCAGGACCTCCCGGCGGCGAAGTCCCACCGGATTCAGCCCGCCGCCCGATTCGACGCCGCGCCCAACCATGGGGGGAGACTACGCCCGCCCGAGGACGGCAATCGTTCACCGGGCAGTTACCCGAACCGCAGGTGGCGGCCGCGCGCCGGTGGGATACTCGCAGCCAGCTATACAGCGGGTCGGAGATATGGGGAGGGCGCGATCATGAGCGAAGTCATCTACACACCGGCCGGGTCGGACGGAGATGACGTTCGCACCGGCATGACCGCGCCGTCGCTGCGCAAAGCGATCGAGGACCACCTGCGCTACACCCTGGGTCGCCCGGCCCAGCTGCTGGAACCGCAGCACTACTACCACGCGCTGGCCTTGGCTGTCCGCGACCGCATGCAGAAGCGCTGGACGGACACCACCCAGACCTACCTCGACCTGTCCCGCAAGGTGGCCGTCTACCTGTCCGCGGAGTTCCTGATGGGCCCGCATCTGGGCAACAACCTGCTCAACCTGGACCTGGAGAACGAGGCCCGCGCGGCGCTGGCCGAACTCGGCCAGGACTACGACGAGGTGCTGGCCTGCGAGGAGGAACCCGGACTGGGCAACGGCGGGCTGGGGCGGTTGGCCGCCTGCTATCTGGAGTCGCTGGCGACCCTGCAGCGCCCGGCGATCGGCTACGGGATCCGCTATGAGTTCGGCATCTTCGACCAGGAGATCCGCGACGGCTGGCAGGTGGAGCGCACCGACAACTGGCTCGCGTCGGGCAATCCGTGGGAGATCGCCAAGCCGGAACTCAACTACCGGGTCGGCTGGGGCGGCCACACCGAGCACTACACCGACGCCGCCGGCGAGCCCCAGGTCCGCTGGGTTCCCGAACGGATCGTCAAAGGCAGCTACTACGGCACCCCGATCCAGGGATACGGAGTCAACACCTGCAACACCCTGACGTTGTGGAGCGCCCACGCGGTCAATGCGCTGGCGCTGGACGCTTTCAACGCCGGCGACTACTACCGGGCGGTCGAGGATCAGGTGGTCTCGGAGAACGTGACCAAGGTGCTCTACCCCAACGACGAGCCCGAGGTCGGAAAGCAGCTGCGGCTGCTGCAGCAGTATTTCTTCGTGTCCTGCTCGCTGCAGGACATCCTGCATCTGCTGGAGGACTTCGCCGGCCTGACCGCGCACGCTCTTCCCGATCGGGTGGCCATCCAGCTCAACGACACCCACCCCTCCATCGCGGTGGCCGAATTGATGCGTCTGCTGATCGACGAGCGGGGCTTCAGCTGGGAGGAGGCCTGGCGGATCACCGTCGCGACGATGGCCTACACCAACCACACCCTGCTGCCCGAGGCGCTGGAGACCTGGCCGCTGGCCATGTTCGAGCGGTTCCTACCCCGGCACCTGGAGATCATCTACGAGATCAACAGCCGATTCCTCGACGAGGTGCGGGCCCGCTTCCCCGGCGATGACGCCCGCGTGCGGCGGATGTCGCTGATCGGAGAGGACGGCGCCCGCAGCATCCGGATGGCGCATCTGGCCACGGTCGGCAGCCACGCCATCAACGGTGTCGCGGCGATGCACTCCGAACTGGTCAAGACCACCATTCTCAAGGACTTCCACGATATGTGGCCGGAGCGGTTCTTCAACAAGACCAACGGCGTGACACCGCGCAGGTTCGTCGGCCTGTCAAACCCGGGACTGCGCAAACTGCTCGACCAAACCATTGGCCACGGCTGGATGACCGACCTGGATAAGTTACGCGGCCTGGAACGCTATGCGGGCGACCCGTCGTTCCAGCAGCGCTGGGTTGCGGTCAAGCGGGAGAACAAAGCCCGACTGGCCGGCCTCGTCGCGGCCACGGCCGGCATCGAACTCAACCCGGACTGGATGTTCGACGTCCAGGTCAAGCGGATCCACGAATACAAACGCCAGCACCTCAACGCGCTGCATATCATCACGCTCTACAACCGGCTCAAGGCCAACCCGGATCTCCAGATCGCCCCGCGCGCTTTCATTTTCGGCGGCAAGGCCGCACCGGGATATTTCATCGCCAAACTGATCATCAAGCTGATCAACTCCGTCGCTGAGACGGTCAACAACGACCCCGACGTCAACCGCCAGATCAAGGTCGCATTCATCCCGAACTTCAACGTCCAGAGCGGCCAGATGATCTATCCGGGCGCGGACCTGTCTGAGCAGATCTCGACCGCCGGCAAGGAAGCCTCCGGCACCGGCAACATGAAATTCATGATGAACGGCGCGTTGACCATCGGCACCCTCGACGGCGCCAACGTCGAGATGCGCGAGGAGGCCGGTGCGGAGAACTTCTTCCTGTTCGGGCTCACCGTGGACGAGGTTCACGAGCTGCTGGCCAAGGGATACCACCCGCGTTCCTACGTCGACGCCAACCGGGAATTGGCCGCGGCTATCGGGGCGATCGCCGACGGCACCTTCTCGCACGGCGACACCGAGGTATTCGCTCCACTGGTGTCCAATCTCGTCGACCACGACCCGTTCCTGGTGCTGGCCGACTACGCCGACTACATCCGCTGCCAGGGCGAGGTGGACCGCACCTGGCAGGACAGCCACACCTGGGCACGGATGTCGATTCTCAACAGCGCGCGCAGTGGCAAGTTCTCCTCGGACCGCTCGATTGCCGAGTACTGCGACGAGATCTGGAAC
This sequence comes from uncultured Mycobacterium sp., assembly GCA_964598975.1. GTDB lineage: Bacteria > Actinomycetota > Actinomycetes > Mycobacteriales > Mycobacteriaceae > Mycobacterium. Next base: position 5,298 of record CAZRFC010000241.1, read on the forward strand.
GTCCAACCCGTGACAATTAGGGGGTAGCGATGACAGCGACGGTGGAGAACTCCTGGCGCACAGGGTCCCACGGTGAGCTCACCGATGAGGTGATCAAGCAGATCGACGCGTGGTTCCGGGCGGCCAACTACCTCTCGGTGGGACAGATCTACCTGCTCGACAACCCACTGCTGCGCAGGCCGCTGTCCCGCGACGACGTCAAGCCCCGCCTGCTCGGCCACTGGGGTACCACCCCAGGCCTGAACTTCCTCTACGCCCACCTCAACCGGGCGATCAAGGACCGCCGCCAGTCAACCGTCTATATCACCGGCCCGGGTCACGGCGGCCCAGGATTGGTTGCCAGCGCCTACCTGGACGGCACCTACACCGAGACCTACCCCGACATCACCCAGGACGAAGAGGGTGTCCGCCGGTTGTTCCGGCAGTTCTCCTTCCCCGGCGGCATTCCGTCGCACGTCGCCCCGGAAACCCCCGGATCAATCCACGAGGGCGGCGAGCTGGGCTACGCGCTGTCGCATGCCTACGGCGCGGCCTTCGACAACCCCGACCTTCTCGTCGCCGCGGTGGTCGGCGACGGCGAGGCCGAGACCGGCGCGCTGGCGACCAGTTGGCACTCCAACAAGTTCATGCACCCCGCCAAAGACGGTGTGGTTCTGCCGATCCTGCACCTCAACGGCTACAAGATCGCCAATCCGACTGTGCTGGATCGGATTCCGCAGGACGAACTGCGCAGCCTGATGGTGGGTTACGGCCACAACCCGCACTTCTTCGAGATCGTCGACGACGGCTCTACCGATCATCTCGACGCGCACCGGCGGTTTGCCCGACTGCTCGACGATGTGCTCGACGAGATCGCGGCGATCAAAGCCCGCGCCGCAGCCGGCGACGAGTCCCGCCCGGCCTGGCCGATGATCATCTTCCGCCATCCGAAGGGCTGGACCGGCCCGGCCTACATCGACGGCAAGAAGACCACCGGATCCTGGCGGGCGCATCAGGTGCCACTGGCCAGCGCCCGCGACACCCCGGAGCATCTGCAGGTGCTCGCCGAATGGTTGGGCTCCTACCGGGCCGACGAACTGTTCGACGAGAACGGCAGGCTGCACGACTGGATCGCCGATCTCGCGCCGAAGGGCACGCTGCGGATGAGTGACAACCCGCACGCCAACGGCGGGCTGCTGCTCAAAGACCTGCGCCTGCCCGACTTCCGGGACTACGGCGTCGACGTTCCGGCGCCCGGTGCGACCGTCGCCGAGGCCACCCGGGTGCTCGGCCAATGGCTCACCGACGTGGTGCGCCTCAACCCGGACAACTTCCGCATCTTCGGTCCCGACGAGACGGCCTCCAACCGGTTGCAGTCGGTTTTCGACGTCACCGACAAACAGTGGAACGCGGAGTTCTTCGGCCCAGAGGTCGACGACCACCTGGCCCGCGCCGGCCGGGTGGTCGAGATGCTTTCCGAACACCAGATGCAGGGCTGGCTGGAGGGCTACCT
>CAZRFC010000242.1:0-6775 GCA_964598975.1 uncultured Mycobacterium sp.
TGCGGCGCGGGACCTGTAGAATGCGCGGCGACTGACGCAGCATCGTGGAGCGCATCGCGGTCGCGCTCGGCGGTCTGCCCATCACAGCGAGGCCAACATGCAGATTGCGGTTCTGCGAGAGACGCACGAGGGCGAGCAGCGCGTCGCACTCGTGCCCGAGTCCTGCAAGAAGCTCGTGAAGGCGGGGATAAAGGTCGGGATCGAAAGCGGCGCGGGCGAAAGCGCGTTCCTCTCCGACGACGACTACCGCCAGGCGGGCGCCACCATAGAGACCAATGCCGCCGCCCTGCTGGGCTCGGCGGACTTCGTGTTCAAGGTTCAGCCGCCGCAGACGCGTCCCGGCGGCGGGGTGGACGAGCGTGACCGCGACGCCGGACTGGTGGTCAACCGCGCCTGGTTTGGACCCGAACCCGCCTGGTGGGCAGAGCGTTTCGGCATCGAGACCGACCTCGCCGAAGCGTTGGTGTGCGCCGCGGCCCGGGAGACCTTCGAGGAGTCCGGAGTGCTTTTCGCCGGGCCGGCCGACGACCCCGACGGCATCGTGGCCGACGCGTCGGTCTACCACCGGGAGCGAGCGGCCCTGGAGGACCGCAGCCTGTCCTTCGGTGACTTTCTGCGCGCCGAGAACCTTGTGCTGCGTGCCGATCTGCTGCGGCCGTGGTCGAACTGGGTCACCCCGAAAGAAGAGCGCACCCGCCGCTACGACACCTACTTTTTCGTCGGTGCGTTACCCGAGGGCCAGCGGGCAGACGGCGAGAACACCGAGTCCGACCAGGCCGGCTGGGCACGCCCGGAGGCGGCCATCGAGGATTTCGCCGAAGGCCGGGCGCTGCTGCTACCGCCGACGTGGAGCCAGTTGGATTCGCTGACCGGGCGGACCGTGGCCGACGTACTCGCTCTGGAACGGCAGATCGCCACGGTCGAACCCAATATGACCGTCCTCGACGACGGAAACTGGGAGATCGAGTTCTTCGACTCCGGCCGCTACAACGAGGCCCGCCGTCGGGCGCTCAGGCGGCTTGGCCGGTCCAGGGAGAGTTGATGCGCGAGTTCGTCAGCGTCCACACCCACGAACGCATCGGCGTGATGCTGCTCAACCGGGAACCGACCAACGCGTTGACCCGGCAGGTCTACCGGGAACTGGCGTCGGCGGCCGACGAGATCTCCGGACGCGACGACGTCGCCGCGGTGATCCTGTTCGGCGGCCACCAGATCTTCTGCGTCGGCGACGACGTTCCCGAACTGAAGACCCTGGATCGGGCCGAGGCAGAGGCCGCCGACCGATTGCGCCGCAGGGCCATCGACGCGGTGGCCGCAATCTCCAAGCCCACGGTGGCCGCGGTCACCGGCTACGCGCTCGGCGCCGGCCTTAGCCTGGCGTTGGCCGCCGATTGGCGGGTATGCGGGGACAACGCCAAGCTGGGCGCCACCGAGATCCTGGCCGGCTTGGTGCCCGGGGGCGGGGGCTGTGCCCGGCTGGCGCGGGTGGTCGGCGCCGCACGGGCAAAGGAGTTGGCCTTCAGCGGACGGTTCGTGGGGCCCGAGGAAGCCCTAGCGCTGCGCCTGGTCGATGAACTGGTGGCACCCGACCACGTCTACGACGAGGCGCTGGCCTGGGCCAGTCGGTTTGTCGAGGCCCCGGCCGCGGCACTGGCCGGGGTGAAGGCGCTGATCGCAGCCGGGTCGGAGGGTGGTTTGGACACCGGTCTGGACGCAGCGGCCCAGGCGCGGCGCTACGGCGAAGTTTTTGCCGCGACAATCGGCGGTTAGGCTGCCCTTCATGACGAGCAGTACGGAAATGCCGCAAAGCCGGCCGCACGCCACCGCCGAAGAGGTGGAGGCCGCCCGGCACGACACGAAACTGGCCCAGGTGCTCTACCACGACTGGGAGGCGGAGTCCTACGACGACAAGTGGTCGATCTCCTACGACCAGCGTTGCGTCGACTACGCCCGCGGCCGCTTCGACGCCATCGTGCCCGCCGACGAGCAACGGCGACTGCCCTATGACCGCGCCCTGGAACTCGGCTGCGGCACCGGCTTCTTCCTGCTCAACTTGATTCAGGCCGGGGTGGCCCGCCGCGGGTCGGTCACCGATCTCTCCCCGGGGATGGTCAAGGTCGCCGTCCGCAACGGTGAGTCCCTCGGCCTGGACATCGACGGCCGCGTCGCCGACGCCGAGGGAATTCCTTACGAGGACAACACCTTTGACCTCGTCGTCGGCCACGCCGTGCTGCACCACATCCCCGACGTCGAGAAGTCGCTGCGCGAGGTGGTCCGGGTGCTCAAGCCCGGCGGGCGGTTCGTCTTCGCCGGCGAGCCCACCCGGGTCGGCAACGCCTACGCCCGCAGGCTGGCCGATCTCACCTGGAAGACCACCGTCCGTGCGATGGCGCTGCCCGGGCTGTCGAGTTGGCGGCGTCCGCAGGCCGAACTGGACGAGAACTCCCGCGCCGCGGCGTTGGAGTGGATCGTGGATCTGCACACGTTCGAACCGGCCGACCTGGAGGGGATGGCCGAACGCGCCGGTGCGGTGGACGTGCGCACCGCCACCGAGGAGTTCACCGCCGCGATGCTGGGCTGGCCGGTGCGCACCTTCGAGTCCACCGTTCCGCCGGGCAAGCTGGGCTGGCGCTGGGCCAAATTCGCGTTCGGCGGCTGGACCACCCTGAGCTGGGTGGACGCCAACGTGTGGCGCCGTGTGGTGCCCAAGGGCTGGTTTTACAACGTCATGATCACCGGGGTTAAGCCCTCCTGAGTTTCACCCGGGCCGACGTCGCGTACCTGACCAGCGACGCCGGGACGGCCGCGCTCGCCGAGGTCGCGGGCTTCGGCCTCACCGACGCCAGCCGGCTGTCCGATGTCGCCGCCATCCGCGAGCGGTTCGCCGGACACACCACCTCCCTGGTGGAGACCACGCTGCTGCGCCGCAAGGCGGCCACCAAGTTCGCCGGCCTGGCCGACGTATCGGGCTGGCTGTTCACCGACGAGGCCCTCCAGCAGGCCACCACCGCCGTGGTCGCCCGCCACCGCGCCCAGCGGCTGGCCGGCCGGGTGGTCCAGGACGCGACCTGCTCGGTGGGCACCGAACTGGCCGCGCTCCGAGGCGTCGCCGCCTACCTGCTGGGCAGCGATCTCGACGAAGTCCGGCTGGCCATGGCCGCGCACAACATTCCGGACGTCCCCTTGGTTCGGGCCGACGCCTGTTCCCCGGTCACCCGGGATGCCGTGGTGCTGCTCGACCCGGCCAGGCGGGCCGGTGGCCGCCGCCGCTTCGACCCGCGTGCCTACACACCACCGCTGGATGATCTTGCCGGGGCGTACCGGGGCCGGGCCACGGTGGTGAAGTGTGCGCCAGGTATCGACTTCGCCGCTGTCCGCAACCTCGGATTCGACGGAGAGATCGAAGTGACCTCGGCAGGTGGATCGGTGCGGGAGGCCTGCCTGTGGGCGCCGTCTCTGTCAGCCCCCGGGGTTCGGCGGCGGGCCAGCATTCTCGGCGACGGCACCGACCCGGAAACCCTCACCGATGCCGAGCCCGACGACTGCGCCACCGGCGCACCGGGCCGGTGGATCATCGATCCCGATGGCGCCGTGGTGCGATCCGGCCTGGTTCGCCAGTACGCGGTCCGGCACGGCCTGTGGCAAATCGATCCCGAAATTGCCTACCTGACCGGTGAGCGCCTCCCGTCCGGGGTGCGCGGATTCGAGATTATCGAGCAGCTCCCGTTGCGGGAAAAGGTTGTGCGGAGGGCTCTTTCGGCCCGCGATTGCGGATCGCTGGAGATCCTCGTTCGGGGAGTCGACGTCGATCCGGATGCGCTTCGCCGGAGGTTGCGCCCGACCGGCACTCAATCGCTGTCCCTGGTGATCATGCGAGTCGGCAGCGGTGCCGCAGCTCGTGCGTCGGCGTTTCTCTGCCGGCCGTCCCGGTAGGGTGGCGGCATGCGTGTAGTCATTGCCGCCGGCCTAGTCTGCGGGGCACTGGTGGCCCCAGCGGTGGCGTGGGCCGCGCCGGCCTCCTGTGCGGCACTGGCTGGCACGGTGCAGGCCGACGGCCTGTGCCAGGTTCAGGCCAACGATCCCGCGTACACCGTGGACATGAAGTTCCCGCTGGATTATCCCGACGAGCGGGCGATCGTCGACTACCTCACGCAAACCCGGGATGGATTCGTCAACGTCTCCCAGACTCCGGACTCGCGCAACCTCCCGCACGAGATGGATGTCACGGCGGAGTCTTTTCGGTCTGCGCGCACCCGCAGTGTGGTGCTGACCCTCTTCCAGGACGTGGGCAGCGCACATCCCAGCACCTGGTACAAGTCCTTCAACTATGACGTCGGGCGCGGTCGGCCGCTCACCTTCGACATGCTGTTCGCCCCCGATGCCGAACCGATGGATGCCATCTTCCCGATCGTGCAGCGCACATTGGAGTCCCAGACCGGCTTGGCGGGCAGCATCTCGCCCGGCGACGGGCGCGACCCATCGCATTATCAGAACTTCGCGATCACCGACGACGCGGTCATCTTCTTCTTCGGCAGGGCCGAACTCTTGCCGTCCTACGCCGGAGCGACCTCAGTTGCTGTGCCGCGCAACGCGATTCCGCCGTTGCAGGTGTAGCGGGCCGGACTAGTCGGGCGCGAAGCTGTACACCTGGCCGCCGCTGGTGGCAACCACCACCCGCCGGTCGTATCCGACCGAAACCCCGACCGGGAAACCGGCCGCTTCCGGTAAGGGATAGCTGCCGTGTGTCCGCCCGCCGTCGGCCGGATCGAACACCAGCAGTGCCAGCTTCTGTGGGCCATCGGCCACCACCGTGTAGGCCACCTGCGACCCAGCCTGGCTCGATGTGGTCAGCGGGCTCACGTCGTCGCGGCGCCACTGGACCTCGGCCTTGTCTCCGGAGTCCCGCAGCGCCACCAGGCGGGTGTCCGGGCCGCCGCCGGCGATGATCAGCCCACCGGCCGACAGCGAGGGCGGTGTCTGTGGCTGAAACCCGAGCGGAAGCGACCATTTCGGGGTGCCGTCGGCCGTGTTGAGTGCCCATAGTTGACGGTCGCGGCCGTTGACGTACACCGTCCGGCCGTCCTCGGAGAGCACCGGACTGCCGATCACACCGGCCGCCACCGCGGCACTGGTCCACTCCCGCGTCAGTACCGCGGCTTGGCCGGGTTGGTAACGCAGCCCGGTCAGCACCGAGGCCTTCGCGCCGGGCTGCCACACCCCGACCACCGCGATGCGGCCGGCCGCGGAGAATGCCGGCGCGGAGGCCACCGGGCAGGCCGGACCGGACTGCTGACAATCATCGATCCCGCGGACCGGGTCGGTGGGGTTGACCCCGTCGACCAGATCGAGCGGGGTGCCGTCGACCACCCCCCGGTGGGAGTCGAACACCAGCACCTGCCCAAGGTGCGTCACTACCAAAAGTTGGCCGGCGTCGAGAAACCTTGCGGTGGTGGGCATTCCGATGACGTTCGTCCGCCAGCGCACCCATTGCGTCGGGGGATAGGAGATCATCAGGCCCGGCTGGCCGATGTAGAGGTTGTCGAAGCCGTCGAACATCGGGCTGGCGAATCCGCCGCCGAGCACCATGCGGGTGCACCAGCGCTGGCGGCCGCTGTTGTCGTTCTCCCAGACCATCAGCGAGCAGCCACCTGCGGTCTGACCGTTGACCGCCAGGTAGCCATCACCCCCGATCGCCGGGGCCGCTCCGAGTTCGCCCTTGACCGAGCGACTCCAGGACAGCGCCAGTGCCGATGCGCCGTCGGTGGCGGTGTAGCTGGTGTTGGCGGCATCGGCGTATTGGGCGCTCCAGCCCCGGGCGGCGGTCGACTCCACCCAGGTGTCGGTGGTGCCGCAGGCGCTGGTCGCAAGCATCGCCGACGCGATGGCGAGCGCCCGCCGCAGCATCGGTGTCCTGGCCATCCAGGCGAGACTAACGCCTCGGTGCACTGGGCTGCGGTAGCCCGTCCTAAGCTCAGTCCCGTGGAACTCAACGGAGCAAGTGCAATCGTCACCGGTGGGGCGTCGGGTATCGGTGCCGCAACCGCCCGTCAGCTGGCCGATCTCGGCGCCCGGGTCGTCATCGCCGACATGCAGGCCGAACGCGGGCAGGCCCTCGCCGAGGAGATCGGTGGGGTGTTCGTCCCGGTCGACGTCACCAACACCGAGCAGATCATCGACGCGGTCAACACCGCGATGGATCTCGGCCCGCTGCGGGCCCTGGTCAACTCGGCCGGCGTGGGCTGGGCTCAACGCACCATCGGCAAGGACGGCGAGTTCGCCTCGGCGCATGACCTTGACCTTTACAAGAAGGTCTTGATGATCAACCTGGTCGGCACCTTCGACTGCATCCGCATCGCTGCCACCGCGATGAGCCGCCTGGAGCCCACCGCCACCGGCGAGCGCGGCGCGATCGTCAACATGACCAGCGTCGCGGCTTTCGACGGGCAGATCGGCCAGGCGGCCTACTCGTCGTCCAAGGGCGGCGTCGTCGGTCTGACGCTGCCGGTGGCCCGCGACCTGTCCGCGGTGGGCATCCGTGTCAACACTGTGGCGCCGGGTCTCATCGACACGCCGATCTACGGCGAGGGCGAGGCCTCCGAGGCTTTCAAGGCCAAGCTCGGCCAGTCGGTGCTCTTCCCGCACCGCCTCGGCAAGCCGGAGGAATTGGCCTCGATGGTCATCGAACTGATCACCAATTCCTACATGAACGCCGAGGTCGTCCGCGTCGACGGCGGCATCAGGATGCCACCGAAGTAGTCCGGCGTCGTCCGACTAC
>CAZRFC010000243.1:0-6768 GCA_964598975.1 uncultured Mycobacterium sp.
GTCGTAGGCCTTGAGCCTGATGCGGATCTTTTGTCCCGCCACGCTTCTCCTACCTTCACTCCTGGTGCGCGCCCCCGCTTCGAGGGCGCTGGCTTGTCGCCGCCGCTGTTTACCTGTCCTGGTCCACCGACCCCCGCGGTCGGGTGTGTCACCCGCACGCAGCCCCGCAGCCGGGAAAAACCCGCTTACGAGGTGGGGACCGGATGCGCCGGTGTGGCGCTGGTCGGATGTCTTGCGCAGCACGTCCCCTGGGGGCACGCACCCGGCTCAAGACAACCTGAACAGTATGCCTGACGGGGCCAGTCTGAACCAAATCCCGGCGTAGGCACCATAGCGCCCGCCCTTTAGACCGAGTGTCTATTTTTGCGAGTGTGCCGCGCGACGGGGCTGATAATCTGACTGCTTCAGACAGATTGTCTGGGGACCTCAGACGCAGCACTCTTCGGAGAGCGTGGCACACGTCCGCCACCCGCCGTCGTTGTCCCTGAGAGGGATGCCCGAACTTCGTGACCAAGCAACTCGACCGGAACGCGTCGCTGGACGCGTCTCCAGGTGAACCCGCGGCCGTGACCGCGACGAACTGGGTGCGTTCGGTGCGCAGTCTGTCGGATCGACCCGATCGGACGTCGGTCTTCATCGTCTCGCCGGCCGTGGCCGTCCTCTACGCCGTCCTGGGTCTCATCACCCTCCGCGCGAGCCAGATGACCGGTCTCGCCTCGCCGGTCTGGCCCGCCGCCGGCGTCGCCTTCGCGGCCGCGTTGCGTTGGCGGTGGCGCGCCCTGCCGGGAATCTTCCTCGGCTCGATCGGCGTCAACCTGCTGTGGCTGTCCCGACTGAACGAGCCGGAGGCGCAACGCTGGCTCGTTCCGGCAGCGATCGGCATCGGTGCCGTTCTCGGCGCTGCCGTGGGCGCCTGCCTCGTCGACCGCTTCGTCGGGCCGGTACGTCGACTCGACACCCCGCGCGCGGTGGTGCTCACCCTCGCCCTCGGCGGCCTGCTGGCCACCACCATCGCGCCGACGATCGGTGTCGCGGCCCAGCTGTCGACGGGGCTGCTCAGCACCAGCCAGGCGGCGTTCGGCTGGCTGACCTGGTGGGTCGGCGACTCGATCGGGGTCATCGTGTTCGCGCCGCTGGTGCTGATGGCCCTGCCCTCGCAGTCCAGATACTGGTCGGGGCGGCGCTGGAAGATCGCCGTCCCGTCCCTGCTGATCTTCGCGATGTTGACGGGCGCCGTCATCCAGAACGTCGGCCAGGAACGAAACCGGATCAGCACCGCCGTGGAGTCGCTGGGCGATCAGGCCGCCACCGACCTGGCCGGCAACATCGCTCTCCACCAGGAGATACTCGAAGGTCTTCGCGCCCTGGTGGACTCGTCCGAGCATCTCAACGCGCGGGAGTTCGACTCCTACACCAACGGCGTGCTGGCCCGCTTCCCCAACTTGCAGGCGCTGTCCTGGAACCCCCTTGTCACCGAGGGGAACCTGGCGGCTTTCGAGGCGAGCCACCGCGCGGAGCCCGGCCTCAAGGGATTCACCGTCACCGAACGCGACGCCGACGGGAAGCTGCGGCCCGTCTCACCTCGCCCCGAGTACGTCGTGGTGGCCTACATCGAACCGATCGCCAAAAATCGCAACGCCCTGGGCTTCGACATCCTGTCCAACCCGGTACGAGCCGCCGCCATCAAGACGGCCCGCGATACCGGTCGGCCCACTGCTACCGCCCCCGTCGATCTGGTCCAGGAGGCCGGAACCCAAAAGGGCATGTTGGCCCTGCTGCCGATCTACAAGAGCGATGCCGATCCGGGCAGCGAGGCCGCCCGGCGCGCAAGCCTGCGCGGCTTCGCCGTCGGCGTCTACCGTCTCGGTGACCTACTCACCGAGACCTTCCGCGGCAGGGACTGGGACAGCGTCGAGGTGACACTGGTCGACGTCACCGACAGTGCGGATCCCATCGTCATCGCCAATCAGCCCGCGCGGAACGCAGTCTCGCCCGATCAGGTCAGTGCCGCGCCGACGGCGACGACGGAGCCACTCGACGTCTACGGCCGCACCTGGGAACTCACGGTGCGTCCCACCAGCGCGGCGTTCACCAACAGCCGCGACGGGGTCATGGCGATCCTGCTGCTGGCCGCCCTCGCGGTGACATTCCTGCTCGAGGCCTTCCTGCTCGTCCTCTCCGGCATGGAGTCGCTGGCTCGCCGGCTGATGGCCGAACTCAACGGTGCCGCCCGCTACGTCACCTCCATCCTGCCGCGCGACCTCGATGCCCCGCTGCCCGTCACCTCCCGTTACGTGCCCTCCGAGGAACTCGGCGGCGACACCTTCGACTACCGCTGGATCGACGACGACCACCTCATCGCCTACCTGGTCGACGTCTCGGGCCACGGCGTCACCCCCGCCATGTTCTCGGTCTCGGTGCACAACCTGCTGCGCTCGGGAACCCTCGACCGCGACACCCTTCTCGATCCCGGCCGGGTTCTCACCGAACTGAACCGGCTCTTCCAGATGGACCAGCAGGCCGGCAACTACTTCACCATCTGGTACGGCGTGTACCAGCCCTCCACAGACACCCTGCGGTACGCCCGCGCCGGTCACCCGCCGCCGATCGTCCTGACCGCGGACGGCTCCGCACCGGCGCAACTGCACCTGGGCTCGGTGCCGATCGGGGTTCTGGAGGACACCACCTACGAAACCTACGAATACCCGCTGCAACCCGGCACCGACGTGCTGATCTACAGCGACGGGGCATTCGAACTGGTCCTGCCCGGCGGCGAACGCGGATCCCTCGAGGAGTTCATCGACATGAGCGCCCGAACCGCTGCCGCACCGGACTGGACCCTCGACGACCTCGTCGACCAACTCCGGAAGCGGTCCGCGACCGGGCACTTCGACGACGACTGCACCCTGGTCCGTCTCACCATTCCCGCCGACCCGGAGCGCGGCGAGAGTGCGGTCAGATCGAATTCCGAGCGAGTTCCTCGATCTGAGCGCACTCTCGATCATTCTTGAGGGATGTACCGAGTAATTCAGTGGGCAACCGGCGGCGTCGGCCGCGCCGCGATCCAGGCCGTCCTGCTCCATCCCGACCTGGAACTGGTCGGCTGTTGGGTGCACAGCCCGGACAAGGACGGCCACGACGCCGCCGAACTCGCCGGCGAGGACCCGATCGGGGTGGCGGCGACCTGCGATGTCGAGGCACTGCTGGACCTCGACGCCGACTGTGTCATGTACTCCCCATTGCTGCCCGACGACGCCGTGGTGGCCGCGATCCTGCGTTCCGGGAAGAACGTCGTCACCCCGGTCGGCTGGGTGTACCCGGACCGGCAGAGCCCGGCGGTGCAGGCCATCGAGGCGGCCGCGGTGGCAGGCAACGTCACCCTGCACGGTTCAGGGATCCACCCGGGCGGGATCACCGAGCGGTTCCCGCTGATGGTGTCGGCGCTGTCGTCGGCGATCACCCACGTCCGCGCCGAGGAGTACTCCGATCTGCGGACCTACAACTCACCGCTGGTGGTGCGGGAGGTGATGGGCTTCGGGCTGCCTCCCGAGCAGGCGATGGCCGGCCCGATGGCGGCACTGCTGGAGGGTGGTTTCAAAGCGTCGGTCCGGATGGTGACCGACCAACTGGGCTTCGGCGCCGAACCGCGCATCCAGTCCAGCCAGGAGGTGGCGGTCGCGGTACACGGCACCGACGAGTTGATCGTGCCGATGGAGCCCGGGATGGTCGCCGCCCGCCGGTTCCGCTGGCAGGCCGTCGTGGACGGCCGACCGGTGGTCACCGCCGCGGTCAACTGGCTGATGTGTGAGGTGGAGCTGGATCCGCCGTGGACGTTGGGCGAGCAGGGTGAGCGCTTCGAGGTGGAGATCACCGGGGACCCCGACGTCCTGCTGACCTTCAAGGGCCTGCAGCCCGAGACGGTGGCGCAGGGCCTGATCCGCAACCCCGGCGTGGTTGCCACCGCCAACCACTGCGTGAGCGCCATCCCCTATGTGTGCGACGCGTCTCCGGGCATCAAGACCTACCTGGACCTGCCGCTCGTTTGCGGAAGAGCCGCACCGGATTTGGGCATTTCCTTCGGACGGGAATGACGTAATGTTTGCTAGGCGAAGCGCCGATTGAGCAACCAGGCGGGCGGCTGGTACGTTTTTTGCTGCACGGCGCTTCCTCGCCGATAGTCGATAAAACGGCAGCTTGAGCAGTTTTCATAACTTTGCTTAAAACTGCTGGCAGCCCGTTGGAGGGGGCGAAACAGCGGTGCTGAACCTACCCGATCACCCCCTGCCGGAGGCGCTCTCCGTCTCCGTCGGCGGCTCCGATCGGTTCAGCCGGATCGAGCAACTCGCGGCACTGCTCGACGAGTTGGACGTCGGACTGGTCTCGGTGGACGCCGCCGCGGACTTCGCCAACGTCAACGGGGCGGCCGCCATACTGCTGAACATCGCGTCGGGCAACACCACGGCGAGCGAGTTCGACCGGATCATCGAGGACCTCGCCGGGCGCGCCATCAACCACCACGAGGCCGCCGAGCATCTGGCCGAGGTGCGGCGGGACCCGGCCGCCGACATCAGAACGACGTGGACGTTCGTCGAGGAGCCCACCCACCTCGGCGTGGTCTCCAAACCCGCGCCCTATCCAGGCTTCGACGGGCGCATCTGGGCCTTCTACGACAATTCGGTGCTGGCCGAGGCAATGGAGGCACGTCAGCGTGCCACGGATCTGCTGCGCGCCAGTACGGACGGAATGCTGGACCCGCAGGTGCTCCTGGAGGGGGTCTGGCGTGACGGGAAAGTCATCGACCTGCTCTACCGCGCGGTGAACCAGGCAACCTGCGACTACTTGGGGCTGGACCGCAAGGAACTCATCGGCCACAGCCTGTTGCGTTCACTGCCGAATATCGACGGATCGGGCCTCCTCGCGCACTACACCCGCTGCGCGGAAACCGGCGACCCGGTGATCCTCGACGGCTTCCCGTACTACAACGAAGTCCTCGGCGACTTCCGTTATTACGACGTCCGCGCGGCGCAGGTCCAGCCGGGCTGGATGACTCTCACCTGGCGCGACGTCACCGAACGTTCCGAATTGACCCAGCGGATCTCGTTGTCGGAAAAACGCTTTCGCCTACTCGCCGAGAATATGGCCGATGTCGTCGTCCGCATCATCGATGACCGGGTGAGCTGGATCTCCAACTCGGTGGAGAACGCTCTGAAGGCGCCGCCCGAGTACTGGATCGGGCGGAAGGCCATCGACTTCGTCGCCCAGGAAGACACCGACACCTACCGGAGCGGCATAAGCGGGGTGGCCCGCGGCGAGACCTTCATCGGACGGTTCCGGGTCCTCGGCGCGGACGGGGTTCAGCATTGGGTTCACCTGCATGCCAAGCCTTTTCACGAGTCCGACGGCACGCCCAACGGTCTCGTCGCGTCGTTCCGCGTCATCGACGACGAGGTGGCCGCCGAACAAGCCGCCAAGGGACAGATCGCACAGCGCGACGCCCAGAATCGCAGCCTCACCCGCCGACTGCAGGACCAGACCGACCGACTCCTCGCCGAACTGAAAAGCGCGGCCCGCTATGTCGAGTCGATCCTGCCCAAGGATCTCGACGGCCCGGTCCGGACGTCGTCGCGGTATGTGCCGTCGCGCCACCTCGGCGGTGACAGCTACGACTACCGGTGGGTCGACAACGATCACCTGATCTTCTACCTGCTTGATGTCTCGGGCCATGGCGTCGAGTCCGCGATGCTGTCGGTGTCGGTGCACAACCTGCTCCGGTCGGGAACCTTCTCCCCGCAGAAGTTGCTCCAGCCGTCCGTGGTGCTGACCGAACTCAACCGGTTGTTCCAGATGGACCAGCACGGCGGCAACTACTTCACGATGTGGTTCGGCGCCTATCAGAAGTCCACCCGCCGGTTGCGCTTCGCCTGCGCGGGCCATCCGCCGGCCCTCGCCTTCGTCCCCGATACCGGCGGCGGAGTGACCGCCACTCCCCTGACGGCGCCGGGACTGCCGATCGGAACGTTCGAGAACACCCAATTCCCCACCGCCACCTACGTTGTGCCGCCGCAGACCCAGATCGTGCTCTACAGCGACGGCGCCTTCGAACTGGACCTCGAGGCCGGTCAGTGGGACCAAAAGGCGTTCGCCGAACTGTGCACCCGGATGGCCGGGTCGCCGCAGTGGTCGGTCGACGACCTCATCACCGAACTCGCGGCCGGCACCCCCACCGGCATCTTCGATGACGACTGCACCGTGGTCCGACTGATCTTCGACTGAGGGTTTCAGCCGCGCGATGCCCAGAAATCGCAGTGGTGGCGTTCTGCGAAGTCATCGGTGAGCACCGGGCCCCCGGTCTGCAGCGAAAGACTCTGCGGCCGTTCGGGATCCAGCCGCGGCCACGCCGGCTGACCCTTGACATCCGGGGCGCCGGTGGCGGCGAACCGACTCCAGTAGGCGATCATCTGATCGGCCAGGACGCGCTGCGCGGCGTTGAGCGGCGGAGCGCCGCCCATGTCGAACAGATAGCGCAACTCCAGGGCGTGGCCGGCGCCGATCCCGAACGGAACCGCCCGCAGCGGTTCGGGGGCCGGGGCGGTGCGGTCGTTGAACTCGTAGGAGTAGACGGGTTGGCGGCGGGCGAGGCTCTTGGCCATCGAGTCGATCGGGCAGGCGAACACCCCGTCGCCGACCGCGGCGGCGTAAGCCGGGCCGACGCCGTCGTACCGGCTCGGTGGGTAGCGGGCCGCCACCGCGGCCGCGTCGGCGCCGAAG
>CAZRFC010000244.1:0-6669 GCA_964598975.1 uncultured Mycobacterium sp.
TTTCGCCGCGGCGATTCAGGCCGAATCCGGTTCCGGGGTTTGCGGACTCACCGCGGCCGCGGCCGCGCGGATCTGCGGAGTGACCAACATGATCTGGCCGAGGACACCGTTGACGAATCCGGGTGACTCGTCGGTGGACAGCGACTTGGCCAGCTCCACCGCCTCATCCACCGCGACAGGTTCGGGTACATCGTCGGCGTGCAGAAGCTCCCACACCGCGACGCGCAGCACCGCCCGGTCGACGGCCGGCAACCGGTCGAGGGTCCAGCCCTGAAGGTGCGAGGCGATCAGCTCGTCGATGTGGGCGGCGTGCTCGGTCACCCCGCGCGCCACCTTCACCGTGTACGGGTTGAGCGGAGACACCTCGGTGTCACCCTCGGCCAGCGCGATCCGGCTCTCCGCCGCCTCGGCCGGCGATATGCCCCGGGCCTCGGCCTCGAACAGCAGGTCCACCGCCCGCTTCCGGGCCTGATGCCGGCCGGTCTCCCCCTTGCGGTCTGCCATTCCTAATTGACTCGGCTGACGTAGCTACCGTCGCGGGTGTCCACCTTCAGCTTGTCGCCGGTGTTGATGAACAGCGGAACCTGGATCTCGGCACCGGTCTCCAGCGTCGCCGGCTTGGTGCCGGCGTTGGAGCGGTCACCCTGCAGGCCGGGCTCGGTGGACGCGACGACCACCTCGACGGTCGTCGGCAGTTCCAGGTACAGCGGCGCTCCCTCGTTGAAGGCGATCTGCACCGGCATGCTTTCCAGCAGGAACCGAGCGGCGTCACCGACCAGGGACTCCGGCAGTGGGTGCTGCTCGTAGTCCTCGCTGTCCATGAACACGAAGTCCGAGCCGTCGCGGTACAGGTAGGTGGCGTCCCGGCGGTCCACCGTGGCGGTCTCCACCTTCACGCCGGCGTTGTAGGTCTTGTCGACCACCTTGCCGGACAGCACGTTCTTGAGTTTGGTGCGCACGAACGCCGGGCCCTTACCGGGCTTCACGTGCTGAAACTCGATGATGGTCCACAACTGGCCGTCGATGTTGAGCACAAGGCCGTTTTTGAAGTCGGCGGTGGTAGCCACGGTCGGTTCTCCTTAACGTCAGAGGATGGCCAGGTCCTTGGGGAACCTGGTCAGCAATTCGGGGGCCCGCTCGCCGACGACCAGAGTGTCCTCGATGCGCACACCGCCGCGGTCCGGCAGGTACACACCGGGTTCGACGGTCACCACGGAGCCAGCTCGCAGTGTACCGGCGGACGCCGAGCTGATTCCCGGCGCTTCATGGATCTGCAGGCCCACACCGTGGCCCAAGCCGTGACCGAACCGATCGCCGTGACCGGCGGCGGTGATCACGGTCCGCGCCGCGGCGTCCACCTCACACAACTGCATCCCCGGCCGCAGCGCCTCCCGTCCGGCCTGCTGGGCCTCGGCGACCAGCTGGTAGACCTGCCGCTGCCAGGGTGCGGCCGCGCCGAGGACGAAGGTCCGGGTCATATCGGAGTGGTAGCCGTCCACCAGCGCCCCGAAGTCGATCTTGACGAAATCTCCCCGTTCGAGGATCGCGCCGGTCGGCCGGTGGTGGGGAACGGCGGAGTTCGCCCCGGCCGCGACGATCGTCTCGAACGAGGCGCCGTCGGCACCGTGGTCGAGCATCAACGCCTCGAGTTCGCGCGCGACGGCGCGTTCGGTGCGGCCGGGCCGCAATCCGCCGCCGTCGATCAGGGCGCTCAGCGCGGCATCGGCGGCCGCGCAGGCCCGCCGCAGTATCGCCACCTCGCCGTCGTCCTTCACCTCGCGCAGGGCTTCGACCTCCCCCGCAGTCCGCACCAGTTCGGCTCCGGGGGTGTCGGTGACCACCGCTTCCAGCGCGTCGAATCCGGCGACGGTGACGACGTGGCTCTCGAAACCGATCCGGCGGGCCCGGCAGTCCCGCGCCTCAGCCACCAACCGGCGGCCGCAGGACCGGTCGATGACCAGGTCGACGTCCGGCGCCTGCCGGGAGGCCTGGGTGATGTAGCGGGAGTCGGTCGCCAGGACGGGCGGCGTGTCGTCGGCGAACACCAGCACGGCCGCATTCGAGCCGGTGAAACCGGTGAGATAACGGACATTGACCAGGTCGGTGACCACCAGGGCGTCGATGGACAGGGCGTCCAGACGAACCGCCAGACGGGCACGGCGCCGGGAATGCGTCACGGTCGGTGACGGTACTCGCTACTCTGGTGCCTTATGACGACGTGGTTGCCGCGCGGACTGGTGTTCGCGGCCGGGATGGTGTTGCTGCGATTGGTGCAGGGCACGCTCATCAACACCTACCCGACCAACGCGGGAACCATCAGCGTGCTGCTGGTCCTGATCTTCGGCGTCGGCGCCCTGGTGTGGGGCTTCCTGGACGGCATGTCCGATGCCCGGGCCAACCCGGACCCGGACCGTCGCCGGGATCTGGCGATGCGCTGGCTGCTCGGTGGCCTGTCAGCCGGGGTGATCAGCGGTGCGGTCGTCTGGCTGATCTCGCTGGTCTACAGCAACATCTACGCCGACGGTCTGGGACCGGAGGTGACGGCCTTCGCGGCGTTCACCGCGCTGGTGGTGTTCCTGCCCGCGATGTTGGCGGTGGCCATCGGGCGCTGGGTGGTCGATCGCAGCCGTCCCGAGGTACCGCACCGACTCGATGCCGACGGCGCGGCGGTGGACGTCTTCGAGGTGGTCCGGGACGACGACCGCACCGGCCCGATCCCGCCGATCCCGGCTGCCGTCGCCGCCGGGGCATCTGCCGACTACCCCGAGGACTATCCTTCGGCGGCCGCCGAGACCGAGCGGATTCAGGGCGAGGGCGACAAGAAGTCCTGACCGTGAGGTTCTGACCGCCACGTCCGGAATCGGCGTCACCCCATCCGCCGCACCCGGCGGGATGTTCAGCGTGCTGTCTGCTGCCCGGCCAGGTAGCGCAGTGCCAGGAGATATCCCTGCACCCCCAACCCCACGATGACGCCGGTGGCCACCGCACTGAGGTAGGAGTGGTGGCGAAAGCTCTCTCGCGCATGCACATTCGAGATGTGCACCTCGATCAGCGGGGCACGCAGTTCCGCGCACGCGTCGCGCAGCGCCACTGAGGTGTGGGTGAAGGCCCCGGCATTGAGGATCACCGGCTGCCCCGCGTCTGCCGCGTCGTGCACCCACTCCAGGAGCTGGGCCTCGCTGTCGCTCTGGCGGACCACGACCGTCAACCCCAGGGCGGCGGCTTCGGCTTCGATCATCGCCACCAACTCCGCATAGGTGGTCGACCCGTAGACCTCCGGATCACGCCGGCCGAGCCGACCCAGGTTGGGTCCGTTGAGGACGAGCACGGTCGTCATTGCGGCCCTCCGGCCTGCGGATCGGCTGCCGGATCGGACCGGCGGGCGACCTCCGCGTAGGCGGCGGCCAGCAGGGCCGGGTCCGGCCCCTCCAGGCGCCCGGGTTTGGCGAGCCCGTCGAGCACCACGAAGCGCAGCACCCCCGACCGGGTCTTCTTGTCGCCGGCCATGTATTCCAGCAGTTCGGGCAGGGCGTCGGCGTCGTAGGACACCGGCAGCCCCAGCGCGGTGAGCACCTTCCGGTGCCGGAACGCGGTCGCGTCGTCGAGTCGGCCGGCGAGCCTGCCCAACTCCGCGGCGAACACCAGTCCGACCGACACCGCCGCGCCATGCCGCCAGCGGTAGCGTTCGCGCCGTTCGATGGCGTGGGCCAGGGTGTGCCCGTAGTTGAGGATCTCCCGCAGCGCCGACTCCTTCTCGTCGGCGGCCACCACCTCGGCCTTGACCGCGATCGCGCGACGAATCAGTTCGGGCAGCACGTCCCCGGCCGGGTCGACGGCGGCCTGCGGGTCGGCTTCGATCAGGTCGAGAATGACCGGGTCGGCGATGAAACCGGCCTTGACGATCTCGGCCATCCCCGCGACGAGTTCATTGGCGGGAAGCGTCCGCAGCAGTTCCAGATCGGCCAGCACGGCGGCCGGTTGGTGGAAGGCTCCGACGAGATTCTTGCCCGCGTCGGTGTTGATCCCGGTCTTACCGCCGACCGCGGCGTCCACCATGGCCAGCAGGGTGGTCGGCACATGCACGATGTCCACCCCGCGCAGCCAGGTGGCGGCGGCGAACCCCGCGACATCGGTGGCCGCTCCCCCGCCGAGGCTGACGACGGCGTCCTTGCGGCCCAGTCCGATCCGGCCCAGGACTTCCCAGATGAACCCGACCACTGGGAGGTCCTTTCCCGCCTCGGCGTCGGGAAGCTCGATGCGGTGGGCGTCAACCCCGTTGTCGGACAGCCTTTTCCGGAGCTGCTCGGCGGTCTGCGCCAGCGCCGGCTGATACAGGATGGCGACCTTGTGCCGGGACCCGAGCACCTCGGTGACGTCATCGAGTAGGCCGTGGCCCACGATCACCGGATACGGCGGATCGACGGCGACGTCGATGGTGACCGGCCCGGCGGTCTCCGCTGCCGCGGTCATGATCCGGCTCCGGTCCGACGGGAGGCCACCGTGGCCGGTGTGACCGGGGATCCAGGGGCCTCGGACGGCACCGGGGCCGGCGGCGGGGTCGGTGCGGCCGGACCGCCGCGGCGCCACGCGGTGCGGCGCCGTCGCGTCACCGATGCCGGCGTGGGCCGGTCCACTGCGGTGTGCTGCGGGCCTTCCAGCCGGGTGGCCAGATGGCGGACGACGGCGCCGGGATTGCGCCGGCTGGTGTTGACGCGGATGGTGGCCACCTTTCGGTAGAGCGGAGCCCGGTCGGCCATCAACTGGCGGTACTTCTCGGCCCGGTCCGGTCCGGCCAGCAGCGGCCGGACGGTACTCCCGCCGGTGCGGCGAATCCCCTCGTCGGCGGTGATCTCCAGATAGACCACGGTGTGTCCGGCGAGTGCCTCGCGCACACCCGCGGTGGTCACCGCCCCGCCCCCGAGGGAGAGAATGCCGTCGTGTTCGGCCAGTGCTTCACGAATCACCTCTTCTTCGATGCGGCGGAACCCCGGCTCACCCTCGGCGGCGAAGATATCGGCGATGGTGCGGCCGGTTCGCTCCTCGATGGCCGCGTCGGTGTCGAGCATGGTCAGGCCCATGGCCTTGGCCAGCCGCCGCCCGATGGTCGATTTCCCCGACCCGGGTAATCCGACGAGCACGGCCTTAGGCGCCATCGCCGCTATCCCGACAGCACCGAAGAGGCCTCGACGTCACCGTCGAACGTCTCTCTCCTGGCCAGTTCCCTCAGGTAGCCGTCGATATTGCGGCGGGTCTCGGCCAACGAGTCGCCGCCGAACTTCCGCAGCGCGGCACGGGCCAGCACCAGCGCCACCATGGTCTCGACCACCACCGCCGCGGCGGGAACTGCGCACACATCGGAGCGCTGATGGATGGCGACCGCCTCAGCGCCGGTCGCCATGTCGACCGTGGCCAGGGCGCGCGGCACCGTCGAGATGGGCTTCATCGCCGCCCGCACCCGCAGCGGTTGACCGTTCGTCATCCCACCCTCGAGTCCGCCGGCCCGGTTGGTGGACCGGACCACCCCGTCGGCACCCGGGAACATCTCGTCGTGGGCCTGGCTGCCGCGACGCCGGGCGGTCTGGAAACCGTCGCCGACCTCGACCCCCTTGATGGCCTGGATCCCCATCACCGCGGCGGCGAGCTGCCCGTCCAGCCGGTCCTCCCCGCTGGTGAACGAGCCCAATCCGATCGGCAGTCCGTGCGCCACCACCTCGACCACCCCACCCAGGGTGTCGCCGTCCTTCTTGGCGGCCTCGATCTCGGCGATCATGGACTCCTCGGCGGCCTGATCGAAGGCTCGCACCGGGCTGGCATCGATCCGGTCGAGGTCGGCCGCGACGGGCGGCGGACCGTCGTACGGTGTGGATGCTCCGATGGACACGACATGAGAGACCACCTCGACGCCGAGCGCCTGCCGCAGGAAGGCGCGGGCGACCGTACCGGCCGCGACTCGTGCGGCGGTCTCCCGCGCACTGGCCCGTTCCAACACCGGGCGGGCGTCGTCGAAACCGTATTTGAGCATGCCCGCGTAGTCGGCGTGGCCGGGCCGGGGCCGGGTCAGCGGTGCGTTGCGCGCCACGTCCAATTCGGCCGGGTCGACTGGATCGGCCGCCATCACCGTCTCCCACTTGGGCCACTCGGTGTTACCGATCTCGATGGCGATCGGTCCGCCGAGGGTGCTGCCGTGCCGCACCCCGGCCAGTACCCGCACCTGATCCTGTTCGAACTTCATCCGGGCGCCGCGGCCGTAGCCGAGCCGGCGCCGCGCCAACTGGGCTCCAATATCAGCCGAGGTGACATGCACACCGGCGACCATTCCCTCGATTACGGCAACCAGCGCGGGGCCGTGGGATTCACCGGCGGTCGTCCATCGCAACACCCGATCATCTTCCCACGTCGGATTCCCGCACCGGGACCACGGCGTCAGAACACCGCCAGTGCGGCCGCCGCCACAGTGGCCGCCAGCATGGAGGGGCCGTGCGGTACCGGGCCGTGGCGTCCGCGGGCGGCGGCGCCGAGTCCGACCGCGGCCGTGGCCACGGGTGCCGCCAGCGCCGCCAGCACCCACACGCCGACACCGAGTGCGCCGGTCAGCGCCCCCACGCCGAGTGCGAGTTTCACATCCCCTGCGCCCAGTCCGGCCGGGGCGGCCAGGTGCACCAGCAGATA
>CAZRFC010000245.1:0-6017 GCA_964598975.1 uncultured Mycobacterium sp.
TGCGGTCCAGGCCCATCTTCAGCTTGTCCTCGACGGCGTTGATGGACACCGCATCCATGAACTCCAGCATCGAGGGCCGGATCTTGCCGGTGATCTCGACCACCGAACCCGCCGCGGCCTCCACCGAGTCGAACGTCGCCACGACGGTGGCGGTGGTGTGCTGCGGTGGCAGCAGCCTCAAGGTCACCTCGGTGACTACACCGAGGGTGCCCTCGCTGCCGACGAAAAGCTTCACCAGTGACAGCCCGGCGACGTCCTTGAGGCGCGGCCCACCGAGGCGCACCGCGGTACCGTCGGCCAGTACCACCTGCAGGCCCAGCACGTAATCGGTTGTGACGCCGTACTTTACGCAGCACAGGCCGCCGGCGTTGGTGGCGACGTTGCCGCCGATGCTGCAGATCTCATAGGACGACGGGTCGGGTGGGTACCACAGCCCGTACTCGGCGACGGCCTTCTTCACCTCGGCGTTGAGCAGGCCGGGTTGGACCACCGCGGTGCGGGTGACCGGGTCGACGGTGATCTCCCGCATCTTCTCCGTGGACAGCACGATTCCGCCGGTCACCGCCGTCGCCCCGCCGGACAGTCCACTGCCCGCGCCCCGCGGCACCACCGGGACGCGGTGGGTACTCGCCCAGCGCAGCACGGCCTGCACCTCCTCGGTCCGGGTTGGCCGCACCACCGCCAGCGGGGTTCCGGCGTCGGGATCGGCCGCCCGGTCGTGGCGGTAGGAGGCCAGGATGTCCGGGTCGGTGACGACCGTGCCCTCGGGCAGTTCGGAGCACAGGCTGGCGAGCGCAGGGTTCACGGAGTCAATCGTAGGACGGGTTCAGAACCCCGAACCGGCGGCGTAACTGGCGGTGCCGGTGCCGGAACAGGATTGGAACCGCCAGTCGGTAAAGCGCACCCAAGCCCGGGATCCTGCCGTGCCACTGCAGCCGGTCGGTCAGCCGGCACCCCCCGTCCACAGCCTCCACCGCGCGCTCGTGTTCCCAGCGGGACTGGGTCAGCATGGTCGAGCGTTCGAGAAAGCGGAGTTCGGGTCCGCGACGTGCGATGGTGAGGTGATCGAAGTCCACCGGAATCAAACCAAGGAGCAGCAGCCAGCTACGCCCGACTGGCTGCCCAACTGGGAGGTCGTCGAGGCGGGCGCCTTTCAGTCCGGTCGGAATCGTCATTCGCAGAAGCGGCATCAACTCGCCGTTCACACCGTCCATGCTCGTGGCATGGCGCCACACCGCTTCCGGCGTAGCTGCCAGGTCGGAGAAGATCCGGTAGGAGTGCACATTCGCAGTGTGCACTCCTCAGGTATTCGGCGCCTGGTCGAGTTCACGCAGCGCGGGAATCCACGGGCAGATCATCCCGATCAGCAGAATCGGTATCGCGAGCACCAGGAAGGTGACCCGCAGGCCGAACGCGTCGACCAGCGGGCCGGCCAGCATGAAGCCCACCGGGCCCGCCGCATAGGTCATCGAGGTCATCACCCCGACCACCCGGCCGCGCAGATACGCGGGGGTGCGGGTCTGGATCATCGAGTTGTAGATCGGGCCGATCGGCCCGTACACCAGACCGACGGCGGCGGCCAGCACCAGGATCACCGGTAGCGGCGGTAGCAGCGAGAAGGCGAGGCTGGCTGCGCCGAAGGTCAGCAGCGCGGTCAGTTCCATGATGCGCCGGCTGGTGATGCGGGACAGCACCGTCCAACTCAGCGCGCCGATCAGCCCGCCGATGGACAGCGCCATCAGCACCCAGCCGAGCTGAGCGGGCTCGTTGCGGTCGGTGAAGTACTTGGGGAACAGCACGCTCTCCATCGGCAGGTACAGCGCGGTGACCGACAGGTCGATCAGGCCCAGCGTGCGCAGAAGCCGGTTGTGCCACACGAACTTCAGGCCCTCCATCACCCCGGAGAGCACCCCCTCGGGTTGGGCGCTGCGGTCCGGGCGGTCGGCGCCGGCAAGCCGCAGGACTGCCATGATCAGAATCGACAGCGCGAACGCCGCGGCTGTCACCCACATGGTGTTGACCCCGCCGATGGTGGCGATCAGCAGGCCGCCGATACCCGGTCCGGTGATGTAGGCCAGGTTGAAGGCGGCCTCGTAGATGCTGTTGGTGTGGTCGAGTGTCCAACCGGCGCGACCGGCGGCCTCGGGCAGCATTGACTGCCGCGCCGTCATCCCGCCCGGGTCGAAGAACGACCCCGCCGCGGCCAGGGCGGCCAGCACCGCGGTGTTCAGCGCGTCGATGCCCATGGTCGCCACGATCGCCGGGACCGCCGCCACCGAAGCGGCCGACATGAAGTCGGAGAGCATGGCCACCCGGCGACGCCCGAGGAAATCGACCGCGGTACCGGCGACCAAGGTCGCGAACAGCAATGGGAGAGTCGCCGCGGCGGCCACCACCGAGGCGTCGGTGGCGTTGCCGGTGCGTTGCAACACCAGCCAAGGGAAGGCCACCATCGAGATGCCGTTGGCGGCGGCGGCCAGGAACGCTGATGACAGGATCAGCAGTACCGGTCCGCGTGAGGTGCTCACCGCAGGCAGCATAGAGAGATGGCGCTTCCACATCCGCGAACCGGCGCGGCATTCGCGTCCCCGGTGCGGCCCGGCACCGGTTGGCCCGGAGATCCGGCGACGGCGGCGACTCCGGTCGCCCACGACCCCTCCGAGGTCCTGCGGCTGGCACGTGGCGCCACCGGTCTTGACGCCCTGGCCGCTGAGGTCAGCGTCTGCCGCGCGTGCCCGCGGTTGGTGGCCTGGCGCGAGGAGGCTGCGGTGGTCAAGCGGCGGGCTTTCGACGGAGAACCCTATTGGGGACGGCCGATAACCGGGTGGGGCTCCGCGCGGCCGCGGATCCTGATCCTGGGACTTGCGCCGGCCGCCCACGGCGGAAACCGCACCGGACGGGTGTTTACCGGTGACCGCTCCGGAGACCAGTTGTTCGCCGCCCTGCACCGGGCCGGACTGGTCAACTCGCCGCTTAGTCTCGACGCCGCGGACGGTTTGAGCACCAACGAGATTCGGGTGGTCGCCGCGGTGCGTTGCGCACCACCGGGCAACGCCCCGACGCCGCAGGAGCGCACCACCTGCGCGCCGTGGCTGCAAGCTGAGTGGCGGCTCGTCTCGCCTCATGTGCGGGTGATCGTGGCACTGGGCGGGTTCGCCTGGCAGGCCGCGCTCCGACTGCTTGACGAAAAGCCCTCGGCTGTCGCCAAATTCGGCCATGGCGTCGTAGCTGAGGTGGCGGATGGCGTTCAGTTACTGGGCTGCTATCACCCGAGTCAGCAGAACATGTTCACCGGCCGGTTGACCCCGGCCATGCTGGACGACGTCTTCGCGACCGCCACCGCGCTGGCGGGGCTGCGGTGAGTGGCCTTTCGGAAGCACTGATAGTTGTGCCCAGCTTCGCGCGACACAGGGCAACCTCAGTCGCGCGAAGCTGGGCGAAAATCGTGTCGGCACTGACAGCGACGGAAGTGGCTGGCGTGACTCGGGATCCCGCTACGGCGTCAGCCGGATCACCGGTATGGGCCGGGTGGTCTTCGCCTGGTAACCGTCGTAGCGATCGGCATTGTTGGCGTTGACGATTCGCCACAGCCGGGCGTAGTCGGGATCGTCGGGCAGAACAGCGGCAGCGGTGACCGCGAAGCGTCGCCGACCCACGTTGATGTCCACCCGGGGATTGGCCTTGAGGTTGTGGTACCAGGCGGGGGAGCGCCGGTCACCACCATTGGACGCCACCACGAGATAGTCGGCGCCGTCGCGCGCATAGGACAGCGAATGGGTACGTGGAAGGCCGGTCTTGGCGCCCACCGTGTGCAACAGCAGGCTGTTCGGCGCGCCGGGGATGCGATGCCCGACCCAACCACGGGAGCCCTGATAGACCGCATCGTGTACCCGGACGAACACCCCCAGTGCCTTATCGGCCAGTGTGCTCACGACTGCGCCGCCAGGGCCTCGCGCAGCAGTCGGCCCGTCGCCTCCCGATCCGGGTCGCGCCGCACCAGCATTCCCTTGACGAAGGACACCTTGTCGCCGTCCCGGCGGGGTACTACGTGCAGATGGATGTGGAACACCGATTGGAACGCCGACTTCCCGTCGTTGATCGCGACGTTGTTGCCGGTCGCCGCCAGTCCGGAGGAGCGGGTCGCAACCGCGATACGCTGCCCCACGGTCAGTAGTCCGGCCAGGATGGGTGCGGGTGTGTCGGTGAGGTCGACGCTGTGCTGCTTGGGAATCACCAGGGTGTGGCCGCGGGTGAACGGCCGGATATCGAGAAACCCGAGATAGTCGTCGTCCTCATACACCCGAACTGCCGGTGCGGTACCGGCCACGATCTCGCAGAACACGCAGGACATCGGACCACCGTAACGGTTTGACGCCGGTGCCAGCGGCTACGCTGCCTCCAGTGGACGCCACCGACCTCGCCTTCGCCGGTGCCGCCGAGCAGGCCCGCATGCTCGCCGACGGCGCGATCACCGCACCCGCTCTGCTGGAGCGCTACCTGGAACGCATCAACCGGGTCGACCCTGAACTGCGCAGCTACCGGGTGGTGATGGCCGACAAGGCCCGCCGCGAGGCCGCCGCCGCTCAGGAACTGCTGGACGCTGGTGAACGGTTGCCATTGCTCGGGGTGCCCGTCGCCATCAAGGACGACGTCGACGTCGCCGGCGAGGTCACCTGCTACGGCAGTAACGCCTACGATCTGCCGGCCACCGCCGACGCCGAAGTGGTGCGCCGGCTTCGGGAGGCCGGGGCGGTGATCCTCGGCAAGACCGCGGTCCCTGAGATGATGCTGTGGCCGTTCACCGAAACCGTGGCGTTCGGCGCCACCCACAACCCCTGGGATCTTGCCTACACCCCCGGCGGCAGCAGTGGCGGCAGCGCCGCGGCGGTTGCCGCCGGCCTGGCCCCGATGGCATTGGGTTCCGACGGCGCGGGCTCGATCCGCATCCCGGCCAGCTGGTGCGGGTTGTACGGACTAAAGCCGCAGCGCGACCGGGTGCCGATGGGGCCCCATGACGACGCCTGGCTTGGGCTCAGCGTCAACGGGCCGCTGACCCGCACCGTGGAGGACGCCGCCCTGTTCCTCGACGCGACACACACCGGCAAGGCACCCCGCGGCGGATTCGTCAAGGCGGCCGCCCGTAAACCCGGCCGGTTGCGAATTGCGTTGAGCGCCAAACTTCCTCCGACCGTGGTGGCCAGGGTGGGACGGGCACAGCAGCGTGCCCTCGACGGTGTGGAGAGCCTGCTGCGAGACCTCGGGCACGAGGTGCTCTGGCGCGACCCGGACTATCCCGCCTGGGCGATGTACGGCCATGTACTGCCCCGGATGTGGCGCGGCACCTACGACGACGTGCAGAAGCTGGCGCACCCTGAGCGGCTCGAGCAGCGCACCAGGCAGATCGCCCGGCTCGGCTCGCTGATCTCCGACCGCCAGATCGCCAGGGTGCGGGCGGCCGAGTCCACACTTGCCGCCCGGGTGCAGTCGATCTTCGACCATGTCGACGTGCTGATCACCCCGGGCACCGCCACCGGCCCGTCGAAGATCGGGCAGTACCAGCATCGGGGCGGTTTCTCCACCCTGTCGCTGGTAGCCGCTCGGGTGCCCTTCAACGCGATCTACAACGCGACCGGCCAGCCCGCCGCGGCGGTGCCGTGGTTTCTCGAGGGTGAAAACCTCCCGGTTTCGGTCCAGCTCGTCGGGCGGCCGTCGGACGAGGCGACGCTGCTCTCGCTGAGCTCGCAGATCGAAGCGGCCCGGCCCTGGGCGGACCGGCGACCCGCGGTGTCATGACACCCGAGTCCGACCGCGCCGAACTCATCGACTGGCTGCGCGACCAGGGCTTCAGCCAGGACGAGATCGAGTCGTCGTTCTCCCCGATGCTGCTGCCCGCACGGCGGGTGCTCGGCGATGACGGCCACTACGTCTCGGCGCGCGAGACCAGCCAGAAGACGGGGCTTGATCTCGAGCAGCTGATTCGCTTCCAGCGGGCGGCCGGACTGCCCGCGGTGGACGAT
>CAZRFC010000245.1:6027-6501 GCA_964598975.1 uncultured Mycobacterium sp.
CTGCAGCGAGACGCCGACACCGCCATCCACATCAAGCGGTTCCTGGATCTGGGCATGGACCCCGACCTCATGCTCGCCATCGTCCGGGTTCTCGCCCAGGGGCTGGCCAACGCCTCGGAGGTCATCAACGTCGCAGCCCTGGACGCGGTTCTGCACCCAGGCGTGAGCGAACTCGACATCGCCAAAGGCACCGAGGCTTTGGCCGGCGCTGCGGTGCCCTTGCTCGGTCCGATGATCAATGATCTTCTGCTGCTTCAGCTTCGACACAAGCTGCAGACCGAGGCCGTCAACGCCGGCGAACGGGCGGAGGGTAAACCCCGGCCGGAGGCCAGAATGATTGGCGCGTCCTTCGCCGACCTCGTCGGTTTCACCGCACTGGGCGAGGAACTGCCACCGGAGCAGCTTGAGCAGTTGGCCAACCGGCTGGCCGAACTCGCCCACGACGTCGCCAAGCCGCCGGTGCGGTTCATCAAA
>CAZRFC010000245.1:6511-6653 GCA_964598975.1 uncultured Mycobacterium sp.
TACTCGATGCCGTACTTACCCTCGTCGATGCCGCCGCCGCCGACGAGGCGCTGCCGCGACTGCGGGTCGGGGTTGCCTACGGTGCGGCGGTCAGCCGTGCCGGCGACTGGTTCGGCAGCCCGGTCAACCTGGCCAGCCGACT
>CAZRFC010000246.1:0-6652 GCA_964598975.1 uncultured Mycobacterium sp.
AGTCGACCATCCGCGGGAACTTGTCCACCCCGTACACCGTGACTGGTCCGCGCCGCCGTAGCCGCATCCGGACCGACTCGAAACCCTCGATGCGGCAGGGCCCGTAGTTGGTCCACACCACGTTGGTCAGCGCACCGAACACCCCTTCGAGGTTCACCCCGTGCGGTTCGACCAGTCGATGGGAGATCAGGTGCAGTCGAAGGTAGGCGTCGTAGGTGTCGGCCGGTTTCTCGGCCAGCACCGCGACGGTGCGAACGGCGACGACCTCGACACCGCGATCGGTGTCCGGTCCGGCCAGGGCGGCGAGGTCGTCGGGAACGTCGCCCGGAGCGATCCGGGTGGTGCCCGACGGGCTGTAGGCGCCGAGTTCCGGTTCGGGGAACCAGGCGTCCAACACGGTGCCGTCCTCGGCGATGGTGGCAAGTCCGAAGCCCGCAGCAGAAGTCACGGTGGACCACTTTATAAGCCGTCGTACTAGCCTGGTCAGTCGTGCTGGATCTGCGCTCCGACCCCGACCTGCTGACCGCCGCGCTGGTCGACATTCCCAGCGTCTCCCGCGACGAGCGGCGGATCGCCGACGAGGTCGAGGAGGCGCTGCGCGGGCAGACCGGCTATCAGGTGCTCCGCAACGGCAACGCGGTGCTGGCCCGCACCGATCTCGGCCGGCCGTCGCGGGTGATCCTGGCCGGGCACCTGGACACCGTGCCGATCGCCGACAACGTGCCGTCGCACCGCGACGCCGACCACATCTACGGCTGCGGCACCTCGGACATGAAATCCGGTGACGCGGTATTCCTGCACCTGGCGGCCACCATCGCCGAGCCCGTCCACGACGTCACGCTGATCCTCTACGACTGCGAGGAGATCGAAGCCGGCGCCAACGGATTGGGCCGCATCGAACGGGAACTGCCGGACTGGCTGCGCGGTGACGTCGCGATCCTGGGCGAGCCCTCCGGCGGCTACATCGAAGCCGGCTGTCAGGGCACCCTGCGCGCGGTCATCTCCACCACCGGTGTGCGGGCACACTCGGCCCGATCGTGGTTGGGCGACAACGCCATTCACAAACTCGGTCCGGCGCTCGCCCGGCTGGCCGATTACCAGGGCCGGGTCGTCGAGATCGACGGCTGCACCTACCGGGAGGGGCTGTCCGCGGTCCGGGTGGACGGGGGAGTGGCCGGAAACGTGATCCCCGACGCGGCGTCGGTGACGGTCAATTTCCGATTTGCCCCGGACCGGAGCCCCGAGGCCGCGCTGACCCACGTGCGGGAGGTCTTCGACGGTCTGGACGTCGAACTGGTGCAGACCGATGTGGCTCCCGGTGCGCTGCCGGGCCTGCACCATCCGGCCGCCGCGGCCCTGGTGGACGCCGCCGACGGCATGGGGCGAGCCAAATTCGGCTGGACCGACGTGGCCCGTTTTGCGGCGCTGGGCATCCCGGCGGTGAACTACGGTCCCGGTGACCCCAACCTGGCGCACCGCCGCGACGAGTGGGTGTCGGTCGCCCAGATCTCCGCGGTGACCGCCACCCTGCGTCGCTACCTGGGCGGTTAGCCCGCGGTCAGCCCCCGATTTCGGCCGCCTGCCGCCGGGCGTCGGCGGCGGCTCCGTTGAACCCGGCCGCGGCGAGCCGGTCCGCCGCGGCGGCCAGCGCCGCCGCGTCCCCGGCGGCCAGGGCCCGGGCATGCGCCAGCGCCATGTCGGTGTACGCACACACCACCGAGTCCGAGATCTGGCTCATCGAGTCGGCCGCCCGCCGGTCACCGAGGCGGGCCGCCTCGTGCCACGCGCGCACCGCCACTGCCAACTGCCCACTTCGTTTGGCCGTCCGGGCGGCATCGCGGGCAGCGGTGATCGCGGCGTGCCGGTCACCGATGGTGGCCAGCCGCCACGCCCGGGCGATCCCTAGCTCGGGTGCGAACATCGCCGACTTGGTGCCGTGCCGGGACTGCGCCCGCGCCAACGCCTTTGCCGATTCGGCGATGTGGCCCTGGTAGCCCAGCGCCATCGTCAGATAAATCAACGCCAGCGGCCCCCACGAATAGCCGGTACGCGCCAGTTTGTCCGCGGCCGGCCGCAGCAGGTCCGCCGCGGCATCCGCCTCGCCCTGTGCCAGCAGCACCTGGGCCAGCAGCACCTCGCCGATGGAGCGTCCCGGCTGGGCGAGTTCGGCGAAATCGGTGAAGCTGCCGGCCACCTCGTAGGCCTCGGACACCTTGCCCGCCATCAGCAGTGCGCTGGTCTCGGCGAGCCCGACGGTGAACCTGAGCAGCCCGGGGTACTCCGCCGCCAGGGCCCGTTCGACGGCCGGGCCCACGGCATCGAAGCGTCCCATTCGCGCCGAACACAGTGCCGCGGCGCTGGCCGCGAAGGCCACCGCCATGTCCGGGGCGTCGGGGTGCGTCAGCACCTCGTCGGCGACCTCGATGGCCCGGCGCACGTTGCCGGCATTCATCGAAAAGGTGGCCGACAGCGCGTCGAGGGTGATGTGCGATGACCTCCCTCCGACCTTGCGGCGCACGTTCTGCAGGAAAGTAGTGGCCCGCTCGGGCTCCGACAGCATCCAGAACTGGTTGGCCGCCCTGGGCAGCGCCCAGGCCATCAGCTGCTCTTCGGAGAGTGTCGCGGGATCGACGGCGGCCAGCACGTTGTCGGCCTCCCGGCCGCGGCCCTGCCAGCCCAACGCGGAGCTCAGCGTCAGCCGGGCGCCGAAATGCTCCCCGCGCTCCAGCGCCCCGCGGGCCAGCCGCTCAGCCAGGGCGATGTCGCCCAGTTGCAGCGCCTCCTGGGCGGCGGCGACCACATCGTCGCCGCTCACCGGGGCATCGCCCTGCAGGGCGATCAGGGTCCGGCCCAACCGTTCGGCCGGGGTGCGGCTGGGGGTTCGGGCCAGTTGCGCGGCCACCGCGCTACGCAGGCGCTGGATCTCCGAACGGTCCAGCATCGTTGCCAGCCGCTCCAGGAACAGCGGGTGCCCGCTGTACACCGCCTCAGCACCGCGGAAATCCTCGTGCAGTTTCGCCGCCCCGCTGTCGAGGGCCTGCTGCAATGTCGCCTCGTCGGCCAGTGCCGTCAGATCGGGGCGGGGCAGGGGTTCGAAGACGCACAGGTACCCCAGCAGTTGCCGCACCTGGGGGGAAAGCCCGCCCAGATAGCGGTCGATGGCTGCCGACAGCGTTTCCTCGGTGCCGCCGGTGGTCAGCAGCATCCGCAGGTGCAACGGGTTGCCCGCGCTGCGCCGATACAGCGTCGCAGCCTCGGTACCCGGTTTGACCCCGCCAGCGGCGGCGACCATCGCGGCGGCCTCGTTCGCGTCGAACGGGATGACGTCGACCTGCTCGAGCAGGCCGTCGTTCCACAGCGCGCTGACCACCTGGGGAATCCGCAGCACCGAACGCACCGTCACGATCAGCGGGCTGGTCGCCTCCTGCGCCAGGTGGTAGACCAGGCTGGCCGATAGCGGGTCCAGCAGACGGGCGTTGTCGACGATGATCGGCCGTGAACCCACCTGGGACAGAATCGAATCCGCTGCCGCCTTGATCAGCGCGGCCGGCTTTCCGGCCTCGTGGCTGTCGAGCAGGGGGCCGAAGGCGCCGAACGGGACCGAGGATTGGGCGAAGGTGCCGACCACCCAGAGCGGGTCGCCGCATCCCAGTTGCTCGGCGGACTGGGCGGCCAGGGTGGTCTTGCCGACGCCCTCGTTGCCGATCAACGCCACCCCGCCCCGACTCGAGCGCAGTGTTTCGACCAAAGTGTCCAGGGCGCGTCGGGGCACGAGATTGCTGACCGGCATAGCAACCGACTTTAGGTGGCCCACCGTGGCTCTGGTCTACGTTTCACATGTGGCGCAACCCCGCACTGCGAAAGATTGGGCGGTCTGTGTGTACTGCGCCGCCAGCCCGCACCATCCCGCACTGTTGGATCTGTCCCGCCGCGTCGGTCAGGCCATCGCCGCCCGCGGATGGACCCTGGTCTCGGGCGGCGGCAAGGTGTCGGCGATGGGCGCGGTGGCCGCCGGCGCGCGTTCGCGCGGCGGCCGGACCGTCGGGGTGATCCCCAAGGCACTGGTCCACCGGGAACTCGCCGACATCGACGCCGACGAACTGATCGTCACCGACACCATGCGGCAACGGAAGCAGGTCATGGAGGATCGCAGCGACGCCTTCCTGGCGCTGCCCGGCGGGATCGGCACCCTGGAAGAGCTTTTCGAGAGCTGGACCGCCGGGTATCTCGGTATGCATGACAAGCCGCTGGTGTTGCTCGATCCGGACGGCCACTACGACGGCCTGCTGCGCTGGCTGGAGACGCTGGTCCCCAGCGGTTACGTCGCGCAGTCGGCGCTGGACCGACTGGCACTCGCCACCGATGTCGAAACCGCGTTGAATCTCTGCGCGGGCGACCGAAAGGAGTCGGACAGATGAACGATGACCCCAATGCCAGATCCGTCGGGTTGCTCGATCTGGCGACCCGACTGCCCGCGGTGGTGATGGACGCCCCGGTGATCCTGCGCGGCGCGCTGACCGGACTGTTGGCACTGCCCACGTCGAAAACTTCGATCGGCAGGGTCTTCCAGGACCGCGCCGCCCGCTACGGCGACCGCGTCTTCATCCGTTTCGGTGACCAGAAGATCACCTACCGCCAGGCCAATGAGACCGCCAACCGGTACGCCGCGGTATTGGCCGACCACGGGGTGCGCCGCGGTCACGTAGTCGGGATCATGCTGCGCAACTCGCCCGACGCGGTGCTGACCATGCTGGCGGCGGTCAAGTGCGGTGCGGTGGCCGGGATGCTCAACTACCACCAGCGCGACGAGGTGCTGGCCCACAGCATCGGCCTGCTCAACGCCACCGTGCTGATCGCCGAGAGCGACCTGGTCGACCCGATCTTCGACAGCGGAGCCGAGGTGGCCGATCTGTTGACCATCGAGAATCTCGGGAAGCTGTCCGAGGGTAAGTCGACGGGCAATCCGCCGTCGGCCGCCCAGGTACAGGCCAAGGATCCGGCGTTCTACATCTTCACCTCGGGAACCACCGGGCATCCCAAGGCCAGTGTGATGACCCACCACCGCTGGCTGCGGGCGCTGGCGGCCTTCGGGGGGCTGGCGCTGCGACTGACCGGCGATGACACCCTGTATTGCCCGCTGCCGCTCTATCACAACAACGCGCTCACGGTGGCGCTGTCCTCGGTCGTCAACTCCGGCGGAACCCTGGCGCTGGCACAGGGTTTCTCGGCGTCGCGGTTCTGGGACGATGTCCGGCAGATGGAGGCCACGGCGTTCATCTACATCGGCGAACTATGCCGGTACCTGCTCAACCAGCCGCCGAAGGACACCGACCGGGCCCACAAGATCCGGGTGATCGCCGGCAACGGTCTGCGCCCGGAGATCTGGGACGAGTTCACCCGACGGTTCGGCATCCGGCGGGTGGCCGAGTTCTATGCGGCCAGCGAGGGCAACACCGCCTTCATCAACATCTTCAACATCCCGCGATCCACCGGAATCAACCCGCTGCCGCTGGCATACGTGGAGTACGACCCGGAGACCGGTGATCCGGTCCGTGGCGACGACGGCCGGGTTCGCCGGGTGCCCTCCGGGCAGCCGGGTCTGCTCATCAGCCCGGTCACCCGGCTGGCCCCGTTCGACGGCTACACCGATGCGGCCGCGAGTGAAAAGAAGTTGGTG
This sequence comes from uncultured Mycobacterium sp., assembly GCA_964598975.1. Classification (GTDB taxonomy): domain Bacteria; phylum Actinomycetota; class Actinomycetes; order Mycobacteriales; family Mycobacteriaceae; genus Mycobacterium. The sequence continues at coordinate 5,678 of CAZRFC010000246.1, forward strand.
CGCAACGCATTCAAGGACGGCGACGTCTGGTTCAACACCGGTGATGTGATGAACCCGCAGGGCATGGGGCACGCCTCGTTCGCCGACCGACTGGGGGATACCTTCCGGTGGAAGGGTGAGAACGTGGCCACCACCCAGGTCGAGGCGGCGCTGGCCGCCGAACGCGGCATCGAGGAGTGCACGGTGTTCGGGGTGGAGGTCCCCGACACCGGCGGACGGGCCGGGATGGCCGCGATCAAACTGCGCGACGGAGCAGAGTTCGACGGCCGCGCGCTGGCCGAGACGCTCTACCGTCGGCTGCCGGCCTACGCCGTGCCCCTGTTCGTACGGATTGTGAAGTCCTTGGAGACGACCACCACCTTCAAGAGTCGCAAGGTGGAACTGCGCAACCAGGCCTACGGCACGGACGTGGAAGACACGCTGTTCGTTCTGTGCGGGCGCGAGGAGGGCTACGTCCCGTTCTACGAGGAGTACCCGGGCGAGGTGGCGGCCGGAAAGCGGCCGAGGTCCTGACGCCGACGCTATTTCGGTGCGCCCATCGTCGCCCCAGCGGCGATAACCGCGCCGAAATCACGCCGTACTGAGGTGTCCTTAATACTGTTGGGGTGAACGCCACCTTCTGCGGCCGACCGGTGGCCGGCGACCGTGCGCTGATCATGGCCATCGTCAACCGCACCCCCGATTCGTTCTACGACCGCGGCGCCACCTTCACCGACGAGGCGGCCAAGGAAGCTGTGCACCGGGCCGTCGCCGAGGGCGCCGACGTCATCGACATCGGCGGGGTCAAAGCCGGTCCGGGCGCGCAAGTCGACGCCGACGAGGAAACCATGCGCGTGGTGCCGTTCATCGAGTGGGTTCGCGCCGAATACCCCGAGCAGTGCATCAGCGTCGATACCTGGCGGGCCGACGTGGCGAAACTGGCCTGCGCGGCCGGGGCCGACATCATCAACGACACCTGGGCCGGGCACGACCCGC
>CAZRFC010000247.1:0-6617 GCA_964598975.1 uncultured Mycobacterium sp.
AGGAGCGTCGCCGCGACCTGGTCAAGCAGGCCAAGGCCAAGGGCGAGGACGCCAAGGTGTCGGTGCGCAACATCCGCCGGCGCGCGATGGAAGAGCTTCACCGCATCAAAAAGGACGGCGAGGCCGGCGAAGACGAGGTCGGACGGGCCGAGAAGGACCTCGACAAGGCGACCGCGCAGTACGTCCACCAGATCGACGACCTGGTCAAGCACAAGGAAGGCGAACTGCTCGAGGTCTGATGACCCGGCAGAGACCCACCGTGGCTGAAACCGAAACCCCTCCGGCGAAGACGTCGCGCGCCGGCCGCAACCTGCCCGCCGCCATTTCCGTCAGCCTGCTGCTCGGCGGCATCGTCATCGCCACCCTGATCTTCGCCCCGCGCGGGTGGGTCGTCATTCTTGCGGTGGCCATGCCGATCGCGACCCACGAGGTAGTGAAACGGTTACGGGAGGCGGGGTATTCGATCCCGCTGATCCCGTTGCTGTTGGGCGGTCAGGCCATGATCTGGCTAACCTGGCCCTTCGGTGCAGCGGGCGCTCTGGGCGCCTACGGCGGGACGGTCTTGGTCTGCCTGATCTGGAGACTGCTGAGCCAGGGTCTGCAGAGCCAACCGGTCAACTACCTGCGCGACGTCGCGGTCACCATCTTCCTGGCCACCTGGATACCGTTGTTCGGGGCGTTCGGTGCGCTGCTGGTCTATCCCGAGGACGGCTGGGCCCGGGTCTTCGCCTTCATGCTCGGGGTGGTGTTCTCCGACATCGGCGGGTACGCCGCCGGCGTGCTGTTCGGCAAGCACCGGATGGTGCCGGCAATCAGCCCGAAGAAGTCCTGGGAGGGTCTGGCCGGATCGCTCATCTGCGGTACCACTGCCGCCGTACTCGCCGTGGTGTTCCTGCTGCACAAACCTTGGTGGGTCGGCATCCCACTGGGGATCATGCTGGTCATCACCGCCACCCTCGGGGACCTAGTGGAATCACAGTTCAAACGCGACCTGGGCATCAAGGACATGGGGACTCTGCTGCCCGGGCACGGTGGGCTCATGGACCGCATCGACGGCGCGCTGCCCTCGGCCGTGGCGACTTGGATCGTCCTCTCCCTTCTTGCCTGAGGAACTCGTGAAGCAGGAACTGGAATTCGACGCACCGCGTCGCGGCCTGCCGCCCCGCCATTTCGCTGACCTCGACGCTGCGCAGTGCGCGGCCGCGGTAGCCGAACTCGGTCTGCCGAAGTTTCGCGCCAAGCAATTGGCCGCCCAGTACTACGGGCGCCTGCAGGCCGATCCCCGGCAGATGACCGATCTGCCGGCCGCCGAGCGCGACGCGGTGGCCGACGCCCTGTTCCCGTCACTGCTGTCGGTGGTCAAAGAGGTCGGGTGCGACGGCGGGGACACCCGAAAGACGTTGTGGCGCGGGCATGATCGCGCCACCTTCGAGTCGGTTCTGATGCGCTACCCCGACCGCAACACGGTGTGCATCTCATCCCAGGCGGGCTGCGGCATGGCGTGCCCGTTCTGTGCGACGGGGCAGGGCGGGCTGACCCGCAATCTGAGCACCGCGGAGATCCTCGAACAGGTTCGGGCGGCCGCCCGAACCTGTCGGGACGAGTACGACGGGCGGCTGTCCAACATCGTCTTCATGGGGATGGGGGAGCCGCTGGCCAACTACGCCCGGGTGGTGGCCGCCGTCCACCGGATCGTCGCCGCACCGCCGGAAGGGTTCGGGATCTCGGCGCGGTCGGTGACGGTGTCGACGGTGGGCCTGGCCCCTGCGATCCGCAAACTTGCCGACGAGCGCCTCGGGGTGACGTTGGCGCTGTCGCTGCACACTCCCGACGATGAACTGCGCGACACCCTGGTGCCGGTGAACAACCGCTGGAAGGTCAGTGAAGTTCTTGAAGCGGCGCGCTACTACGCAGACGTGACCGGCCGGCGGGTGTCCATCGAGTACGCACTCATCCGGGACGTCAACGATCAGCCGTGGCGGGCCGACCTGTTGGGTAAGAAACTGCACCGGGCTCTCGGGCCGTTGGCGCACGTGAACCTGATCCCGTTGAACCCGACGCCGGGCAGCAAGTGGGATGCCAGCCCCAAATCCGTCGAGCGCGAGTTCGTGCGACGGGTGCGCGCCCAAGGCGTGTCGTGCACGGTGCGCGACACCCGCGGCCGTGAGATCGCGGCCGCGTGCGGTCAGTTGGCCGCAGAGGGCTAGGGCGTCAGCGCAGCAGACCGCGGCGGCGCATGATCACGTCGCGAACGATGAAGAAGGCGACAGCGAGGGCCATTCCGACCAACCAGATGTCCTCGACGCGGCCGATGTGGTTTCCGTGCAGCATGCCCAGCAGGAACAGGATGATGAAGATGCCCAGGCCGTACCAGGTGCGGTGGTTGATCTTGCTCCAGCCCCACGCCGCAGACGGGATCTCAGCGGGATCGACCTCCGAGTAACGCTCCACCTCGGTGTTGACCATTGCGCCTCCTCCTTTTGACTGCCGTCATTCTGGCACACCGGCCTCACGTGAGAAGCCCATACCTCCGCAGTGCTTCGGCGCGCTCGGCGGCGTGGTCGACGATCGGCTCCGGGTAGCCGGGCGGTCGGCCGGCCTTGAGTCGGTGCACGCCGGCACCTTCCATATCGGCCAGTTCGGGGACCCAGCGCCGCACGTAGTCGCCGGAGGGGTCGAACTTCTCGCCCTGTGCGGTGGGGTTGAACACCCGGAAGTACGGCGCCGCGTCGGTGCCGGTGCCCGCGCTCCACTGCCAGCCGTGCTGGTTACTGGCCATATCGGCGTCGAGCAGCTGCTCGAAGAACCAGCGTGCGCCCCACTGCCAGGGTAGGTGCAGATCCTTGACCAGAAACGACGCGACGATCATTCGCACCCGGTTGTGCATGAAGCCGGTCTCCAGCAGTTGGCGCATCCCGGCATCGACGATGGGATATCCGGTGCGGCCCTGCTTCCACGCCTCGAACGCCGCCCTGGCCTGCGGTCCGGTGTCGACGTCGATCGCGTCGAATGCCGGATTCCAGTTGGTCCAGGCGCTGGCCGGCCACTGCTGCAATACCGAGGCGTAGAAGTCGCGGAACGCCAACTCCCGCAAATAGGCGGCGTCGCCGTCCTCCTTCGGGTTCAGGTCGGCCGCCAGCGTTCGCGGATGGATGGTGCCGAACTTCAGGTGCGCCGACATCCGGCTGGTGCCCGGCTTATCGGGGCGGTCACGGTCGGTGGCGTAAGTACGCAGGCCCTCGGACCGGAATTCCGCCCAGCGTGCGCGGGCCGATGCTTCGCCGGCTGTGATGTCCAGAGCCACGCCGGGATCGGGGGGCTCTACCGGTTGGGGAAGTCCCCGGACCCCGGCCGGGTCGATCCAGTCCGCACCGTTCGGGCCGGATTGCGCCGGGCCGCGCCAGCCCACCTCGCGCCAGCGCCGGAAGAACGGGGTGAACACTTTGTACGGACTCCCGTCGTCCTTGGTGACCCGGCCCGGTGATACCAGGTAGGGCGAGCCGGTCGCGATGAGCGGAATCCCGGCTGACGCAAGGGCTTCGGTCACGGTGGCGTCGCGGCGGATGCCGAACGGGCTGAAGTCGGCGGAAATGTGTACCGCAGTGGCGTCGACACGCGCACAGATCTGTGGGATGTGTTCCTCCGGCCGGCCACGGGTGATCAACAGCCGGCCGTCCAGGGCTGCGTTCAGCTCGCGCAGAGAGTCGCCAAGGAACTGCATCCGGCGCGGACCGCTAGGCGCCTCCAACCGGGGATCCAGAACGAAGCAGGCCAGCACCGAGGGGTCGGCACTGGCCGCGTCGAGCAGAGCGGGCAGGTCGTAGAGACGGAGATCGCGGCGAAACCACAACAGGGTCGGCATGGACACATGCTGCCTGAAACGGAGCGAGCCAGGGGGCGTGAAGGAGAAGCACGCCGCCCTGGCCGCTCGATGAGGTGCGCTTACCCCGCCGATGAGGCGCGGGGACGTTCGCCTACGCCGGAGGCAGCAGCACCGAGTCGATCAAATACACCGTCGCGTTGGTGGTCTGGATTCCACCGCAGACGACGTTGGCGTTGTTGACCATCAGGTGATCGCCGCTGCCGCTGACCGTCAGGTCGGCGCCGTTGACGGTCTTGTGGGTGCCGACCACCTGGTCGGGACCGGCCTGACCAGAGACCACGTGGTAGGTCAGGATCGACGACAGCAGGTTGGCGTCGGTCTTGAGCTTGTCCAGTGTGGCCGCGTCGATCTTGGCGAACGCGTCATTGGTGGGCGCGAACACGGTGAACTGTCCGCCGTTGAGCGTGCTGACGAGATTCACCTGCGGGTTCAGTCCACCGGACAGCGCTGCCGCCAGCGTGGTGAGCACCGGGCTGTTGGCAGCGGCCGTCGCCACCGGAACCTTGGCGAGCTCGCCCACCGAGCCGGGTCCCGTCGGGACCTGTTGTGCATAGCCCGCGCACCCGGGTCCAACGAGATGCATGTCTGCCGTGGCGGCCGGGGCGACGATGATCCCCAAGCCCATCGCGGCAGCTGCCAGCCCGGCGGCCGGCGCGAATGCGACTTTCTTCATGGAGGTCCTTTCGGTTTACGTCGTATGCGTTACGGCGTCGGGGTCGCAGCCGGCGCCGCAGGCGGCATCAACACGGTGTCGATCAGGTACAGGGTGGCGTTGGCTGTCTTGATGCCGCCGCAGACCACGCCCGCATCGTTGACCTTGAGGTCCTGGCCGGAGCCGGTGACCTTCAGCGACTCGCCCTGGACCGTCTTGTGATCGCCGACGACAGCCGTCGGGTCCGCCCCCGGACCGGCGACCACGTGGTAGGTGAGGATCGACGTCAGCAACTCGGAGTCGGTCTTGAGCTTGTCGATGGTCGCCGGGTCCACCTTCGCGAACGCTTCATCGGTGGGGGCGAACACGGTGAATTCACCGGTGTTGAGGGTTTCGACAAGGTTGACGCCGGGGTTGAGCTTGCCCGACAGAGCGCTGGCCAGCGTGGTCAGCACCGGGCTGTTGGAGGCCGCGGTGGCGACCGGGTCCTTGGCCAGGCCTTCGACCGAGCCGGGCCCGGTGGGCACCTTCTCCGCGTAGCCGGCGCAGCCGGCGCCGACCAGGCCCGCCGGCGCGGCCTGCGCGGAGGTGGCCATGGTGGTCGACATGGCCGAGGTGGCCGAGCTCTTGACCGACGAGGCGGTGGACTCTGCTTTTTCCTTGGTCTCCGTCGAGCAGGACGACAGCGCCAATGTGGCGGCCGCGGCCAAGCCAACGGCGACGAGAGCTGAACGATGAGTAGTCATGCTTCTCCTATTTCCCTCCGGTAGGCGGCCGAACCGTATTGACGGCCACGTGCGTACTTCGGCGCGAAGGGACGAATGGATCGGCGGATGTGACCACTGTCACATTCAGGGTGTGGGGGTCGACGTCGTCTCGGTGGTCGTCGTCGAGCTGGTCGCCGGGGTGGGAGAGGGCGCGGCGGGCGGGGTCAGAACGGTGTCCACCAGGTACACGGTCGCGTTCGCGGTTCGGATACCGCCACACACCACCCCGGCGTCATTGACCCGCAGCCTGTCCTCGGAACCGCTCACAGTCAAAGGCTGACCCTGAACGGTCTTGTGCTCACCGACGATGTCCTCAGGAGCGATCTGTCCCTCGACGAAGTGGTAGTTGAGCACACCGGACAGGAGTTTCGGGTCGCCCTTGAACTTCTCGATGGTCTCGGGGGCGACCTTCCCGAACGCCTCGTCGGTGGGAGCGAAGACGGTGAACTGGCCGGCGTTGACGGCGTCGACCAGATCGACCTCAGGATTGAGGTTGCCCATCAACGCACCGGCGAACGTGGTCAGCAGCGGACTGTTGCCCATGGCCACCGCGACGGGGTCCCGACCCATGCCGTCCAGCGCCCCGGGCCCGGAGGGCACCTCGAAGGCGTAGTCCGCGCAGCCGGGCCCCATCACGCCGGGTGGCACCGGAGCCTCGGCTCTCGACGGGGTCTTCTCGGCCGGCGTCACCTCCGACGGCGCTCCGGCCGGACTTCCGGTCCGGTTCGGCGAGGGGGCGGCATCCGGTACCACGGTGTCGTTCGAGCAACCGGCGATGATCAGGGCCGCGGCGAGGCCGGCAGCGCTGCGAATCGTGCGGTGAGCCGTCATCATCTCTCCTCAATCCTGTGGGTGAACGAGCACACACGGCACAATAGATCGGTGACCCCCGTCAACCGCCTCCGCGTGCTCATCCTCGGCAGCACCGGATCCATCGGCACTCAGGCGCTGGAGGTCATCGCCGCCAATCCGGACCGGTTCGAGTTGGTCGGACTGGCTGCCGGTGGCGGTAATCCTGATCTGCTGGCCCGCCAGCGCGCCGAAACCGGGGTCAGCCGCATCGCGGTCGCCGACCCGGCCGCCGCGGACCGGGTCGGCGAGGTCACCTACACGGGTGCGGACGCGGCCACCCGGTTGGTGCAGGAAACCGAGGCCGACGTCGTCCTCAACGCCCTCGTCGGGGCCCTGGGTCTGCAGCCCACCCTGGCCGCCTTGGCGACCGGGGCGCGGCTCGCGCTTGCCAATAAAGAATCGTTGGTCGCGGGCGGGCCGCTGGTCGTCAAAGCGGCCGGGCCGGGCCAGATCGTGCCGGTGG
>CAZRFC010000248.1:0-6614 GCA_964598975.1 uncultured Mycobacterium sp.
CGCTGGTGTTCGTCGTCGACACCCCCGGCTTCATGCCGGGCGTCGAGCAGGAGAAGGGCGGCATCATCAAGCGCGGCGGCCGGTTCCTCAACGCCGTGGTGGAGGCCGACGTCCCCAAGGTGACGCTGACCATCCGCAAGTCCTACGGCGGGGCCTACGCGGTGATGGGCTCCAAACAGCTCACCGCCGACCTCAACTTCGCCTGGCCCACCGCCCGGATCGCCGTGATCGGCGCCGAGGGTGCCGCCCAGTTGCTGGTCAAGCGGTTCCCCGACCCCACCGCGCCGGAGGTGCAGAAGATCCGCGCGGACTTCATCGAGGGCTACAACCTGAACATGGCGATCCCGTACATCGCCGCCGAGCGCGGATTCATCGACGCCGTGATCGAGCCGCACCAGACCCGTCTGCTGCTGCGCCGGTCCATGCGGCTGTTGCGGGACAAGCAGATTCAACGGGTGCAGCGTAAGCACGGCTTGATCCCGATCTAATGGCCGGTCCGCAGTCGGAGCCGCGGACCCAACCGCGGCTGTTCATCTTCCCCCATGCCGGCGGCTCGGCCGATTTCTATGTGCCGTTCGCCCGGGCGTTCTCACCCGAGGTCAGGTGTGTCGCCGTCCAGTACCCGGGAAAGCGGACCGGCAAGGACATGTCCAAGTACACCGGGATCGCCGAAATGGCCGACAAGCTGGCGGCGATGGTCAACCCGGAGGAAACCCCCGGCGCGGAGGTGGCCTTCTTCGGCCACAGCATGGGAGCCCTGCTGGCGTTCGAACTCGCGCTGCGTTTCGAGGCCGCCGGGAATCCGATCTCCAGGCTTTTCGTCTCCGCGTCGGCGGCACCGGGCTTGCTGCGCCAGATCGCCAAGCTGGAAGGCTCCGATGAGGAGATGCTCGCCGTGGTCTGTGAAGTCACCGGCGCTGACCCCGAGTTCCTGAAGGACGAGCAGTTCGCCGCGACACTGCTTCCGACGCTGCGCGGACTCAAGGCCGTCGCAGCCTACGAGCGCCCGCCGGAAGCCGTCGTCTCCTGCCCGTTGCACGCCCTCATGCCGGACAATGACGAATTGGCCACTGAGGAACTGGTCAGCCCCTGGCAGCAGCGCACCACCGGGCATTTCGACCTGACGGTGTTCCAGGGCGGTCACTTCTATATCAACGACAATTTGCCGGCGCTGTCCCAGTGGATCGAGCAGCGGGTGCTCGGAAACGACTCCCGCGTTGGGTGAACCGCCGCGGGTAGCCACGATGTCTCCACGAGCAACCTGCCGATCGGGGCGCCGGGCAGGTCCGTAGCATTGGCCCAGCCGGTGGCGACGAGGCGACCGGCCTGACCTTTAGGAGCCGGACGTGAGCAACTCACGGTTCAGTGCAGCGGTTGCGACAGCGGGCGCCGCCATGGGCGAGGCCATCAGTGTTTTCATGCTGCACCCGGAGACCTTCGCCGGTAGCGCCGCCGCCGGATATGCCAACCCGCTGGCGGGATATGTCGCCGGCCGCGGCGGCGTGTTGGGTGACGCCAACGGACGGACCGTCGCGTCGGTGTTCTCCATCTTCGAACCGAACTTCACCGCAGCCATGTGGGACGAGGGCGTCGCGGTGCGCGGCGCCGCCGGGGCCTCCGAGGTGTACTGGAACCAGGTCGCGGAGTTCGGGCGCAAGTATCTGGCCGAGGCCAAGGGCGTGGCCCGGATCGCCCAGCTCGGGGAGAAGGTCATCGCCGCCGCGCCGACCGGCGCGCTGCCGATGTTCGCCGGCTGGCGGGCCATGCCGCTGGCCGACGATGCTGCGGCGCGAGCGCTACAGGTCATGTTCGTGCTCCGCGAACTGCGTGGCGACGTCCACTTCAACGCGCTGAGCCTGGCCGACATCACCGCGGTCGAGGCGCACATGCTGCACGGCGGCGAGCAGTACACCCGGATGTTCGGTTGGCCCGAGCCGTTCGCCGACGGCGCGGGTAAGAGGCAGCGCTACGACGAAGTCGAAGAGATGACCAACCGGCGGATGGCGGAACTCTTCGACGCCGCGCTCAGCCGGGAGGAGGCCGAGGAACTGGCCGAGCTGAGTGCCGGAGCGCTCGCTTCGCTGAAGGCCGCCGTCCCGGCCTAGCGATGCGCCCAGGGTTCCGCTGTGACGCTCCCCGTGCCGTCCCCCGGGCCGTCCCCCGAGCTGTCCCCCATGCCGCTCGCTGACGGCCAGGTCTTCGCCGACTACACGATTCTGCGTGTGCTCGGTACCGGCGGCATGGGAGAGGTGTATCTCGCCGAGCATCCTCGCCTCCCGCGCCTCGACGCTCTGAAGGTGCTCGGCACGACGGTCAGCCACGACGCGGAGTATCGACAGCGCTTCAACCAGGAAGCCGAAATGGTGGCGACGTTGCACCACCCCAACATCGTCACCATCTACGACCGCGGCGAGTGCGACGGTCGGTTGTGGATCTCCATGGAGTTCGTCGACGGTACCGACGCCTACCGTCTGATGACCGAGAAATACCGCGGCGCCGTTCCGACCGAACTGGTGGTGCGGATCGTCACGGCGGTCGCTGAGGCACTCGACTTCGCGCACAGCCGCGATGTGCTGCATCGCGATATCAAGCCGGCGAACATCCTGCTGGGCGAACCGCTGTCCGGGGCGGGTGAGGCGAGTGGCCGGATCATGTTGGCGGACTTCGGCGTTGCCCGCTGGGTGGGCCAGCCCAGCGACCTCACCGGCACCGAGGTGACGGTCGGGACGGTGACCTACGCCCCGCCCGAGCAGCTGACCGGCCAGGATCTCGACGGCCGCGCCGATCAGTACGCGCTGGCCGCCACCGCCTTTCACCTGATGACCGGCAACGCACCTTTCGACAGCACCAACCCCGCCGTCGTCATCGGCCAGCACATCAGCGCCAAGCCGCCCACGATCGGCACCTACCGCCCGGAACTGGCCGCGTTCGGGCCGGTGTTCGCCAAGGCGATGGCTAAGAAGCCGGGCGACCGTTACGACCAGTGCCGCGACTTCGCGCAGGCGATGCAGCGGGCCCTCGGTCAGGCGGCCGGAAGGTCGTCCGGCCGCCACGCGCGCGTCGAGCCACCCACGGGCCGACGCCGACGGGTTGCCGTCGGTCTGGGCGGACTCGTGCTGCTCGGGGCGGCCGCCGCCGGGTTCGTGCTGGTGGAGCGGGGCGGTGCCGGCAGGCCGCACTCCGCACCCACCACACCGCCACCGCCCGCGGTCTCGGCGCGGATGGACCTGCCGGTGGTGGTACTCGGCGCCGACTGCGCGGTCCTCGGCGCGGCCGCCGTCACCGAATCTGGGACGCCGGCGTATTGCGCCCGGTCGGACCCGGCCGGCGACCAGACCATCTGGTCGCAGCAGCCGGAGCGGCTACGCACCGCGACCGCGCCCACTCCGTGAATCCGGCGATTGCGCCGCGATTCGGATCCGGCCGCACCGCAACGTCGATACCATCGGCTCACCTATGCCGGGACCGGCACGAGGCGCTTCGCGGAGGGGTTGGAACCTATGTCGAAAACAGCTGCCGACATCGTCGAGAAACTCGGCGGGGCAGGCAATATCGAGAGCTTGTCGCACTGCGCGACCCGCTTGCGGTTCCAACTGCGTGACGCCACCGGCGTGGACCAGTCCGCACTGGAGTCGGTTTCCGGGGTGATGGGGGCCGTCCCGCAGGCCGGCAACCGCTACCAGGTCGTCATCGGCGGCGGAGTACAGACCGTCTACAACCAGATCAAGGCGCTGCCGGGGATGGGCGGCGGCGCCGGCGACGATGCCGCCGCGATCAAGGCCGCCGCCCGCTCCAAGGGCCCTCGCGGCAAGTTCGCCTGGCTGGACTCGTTCTTCGAGTTCCTGTCCGACTCCTTCCGCCCGATCCTCGGCGCTTTGTTGGGCGCGTCGCTGTTCATCACCTTCATGGCGCTGATGAGCACCCTCGACGTCATCCCCAACTGGGCCGACCCCCGCGAGGCCAGCCAGCTGTCCCCGACGTGGCAGTTCATCAACCTGTGCTGGCAGAGCGTGTTCGTCTTCCTTCCGCTGATGGTGGCCTACAACGCCGCCAAGAAACTGGGCGCCGACCCGTGGGTGGGCTTCGCGATCATGGCCGTCGTCATGCTGCCCGGCTTCGCCGCGATGAAGGAGTTCACCGAACCCAAGACCGTGTTCGGCTCTCAGGTCGACGTCGTGCAGGTGCTGGGTCTGCCGCTGACGATCTTCAACTACAGCTCGCAGGTCTTCCCGCCGCTGCTGATGGCCGCCGTCTTGGGACCGTTGTACAAATTCCTGAAACGAATCATCCCCGAGAACGTCCAGTTGATCTTCGTTCCGTTCGTGTCGATGTTGATCATGATCCCGCTGACGGCGTTCCTCATCGGCCCGCTCGGCGTCTACACCGGTGCGGCTCTCGGCGGATTCCTGAAGTCCGTCAACGACTTCTCGCCGTTGATCTTCGCGATCCTCATCCCGCTGGCCTATCCGTTCATGGTTCCGCTCGGCCTGCACTGGCCGATCAACGCGATCATGCTGGTGAACATCCAAACCCTGGGCTACGACTTCATCCAGGGCCCGATGGGCGCGTGGAACTTCGCCTGCTTCGGCGCCACCGCCGGCGTGCTGTTCCTGGCCTGGCGGGAGCGGGACAAGCAGATGCGCCAGACCGCCATGGGCGGCTTGGCCGCCGGCCTGCTCGGCGGTATCTCCGAGCCGTCGCTGTACGGAATCCATTTGCGGTTCAAGCGAATCTATCCGCGCATGCTGGTCGGCTGTCTGGTCGGCGGTCTGATCATCGGCCTCGGCGGCGGTGTGACGACCAAGGCCTTCGTGTTCACCTCGCTGTTGACCATCCCGGCCTTCAGCAACATGGGCTTGTACGCAGTCGCGGTGCTGGCCGCATTCCTCACCTCGATGATCCTGGTGATCCTCTCCGGCTACCGCACCCCCGAGCAGGCGGCCGCCGCGGCCGCCGCCGGAGTGTCGGTGGCCGACCTCGAGGGCCCGATGGGTGAGGCCAGCCCCGACACCCTCGTCGCCGCCGCCGCCACCAAAGCGGCGGGCGATGCCGGTGTCACCACCGAGATCGTCTCGCCCCTGACCGGGACGGTGGTCGCGCTCAGCGATGTGCCCGACCCGGTCTTCGGCAAGGGCATCATGGGCCCGGGAATCGCGGTGGAGCCCTCCGGAAACACGGCGTACGCACCCGGTTCGGGAACCGTGATCGCCGCGCAGCCCACGGGCCATGCCTACGGGATCCTGTTGGACAGTGGCGTGGAGGTCCTCATTCACGTCGGCCTCGACACCGTGAAACTCAAGGGCGAGGGCTTCGACGTGCACGTCGCCAAGGGCGACCGGGTCAGCGCAGGCACTCCGCTGGTGACCTTCGACCGCGCGGTGATCGAGGCCGCCGGCTACCCGCTGATCACCCCGATCGTGGTGCTCAACGCGAAGAAGTTCGGCTCGATCGAGATGGCCCAGGGGGGCACAGCCGGCGAAATCGCCGCCGGCGAGCCCCTCATCACCGTCCAGCCCGCACCCCAGCCTGCAGAGGCGGGCCTGTAATCGGGGGTCAATCCCCGCGCAGCAGGCCGATCCCGTCGAGGACCATCTCGAGCCCGAAAGCGAACTCCTCTTCGATGGAGGTCGGCTTCCACCGGGCATGTGCCACCGCGGCAGTGGCCGGGTACTCGCTCAGATCGAGCTTGTGGACGGACTCCCTCAGCGCTTGACGGTCACGGCCGCCCATCGATCGCTCACCCCCGAGTTGGATGGCGAATCCCAGCGCGAAATGAGCGATCATCGCCCCCGAGCGCGCCGCGACCTCCACCGGAAATCCGTCGTCCAACATGAGGGCCAGCCAGCGCTCCCGGATCCCCGCGGAGTTCGTACCGACCGGCGTGTGGTTGGCCATCAGCGACGAGACGTTCGGATGCCGGGCCATCGCCTCGAAAAGGTTCTTGATCAGCCGCCGCGACGCCTCACGCCAGGGCAGGGACCGGTACGTCGCCGGATCGACGCTGACCTCGCCCAACATCCGGTCGATCACCGCTCCCACCAACACGGCCCGACTGGGAAAGTGCCGGTAGAGCGTCGAGGTGCTGGATCCCATCTCGGCAGCCAGTGACCGCATCGACAACTCGCCCCCGCCCCGGCTGTCGATCAACTCCATCGCCGCCGTCACAATCGCGTCGGAGGGCAGGCGCGGGCGGCCGGGCCCGCGCGAGGTTTCGACGACCATGCCCGCGATTATCGCGCGACGGCCGCGCGATCGACCGGCCGGTGTCCGCCGATCCGGGCTCCCCGACCCCGACCGTTACGCCTTGATCCGGATCTTCCCCGGTGACCACAGCCCTCCGCGCGTGGCGGTACCCAACTCCAGTTCCGCCGGAGTGGCGTCCACGATGGTGTCGAACTTGCGCAGCGACCCCCAGTCCCGGCCGAAGTCGTGCGACAGGTAGGTGGCCATGACATGCGCCCGCAGCAGCAGGTCGCTGATTCCCAGCAGTCCGCCGTTGCGGCCGTCCTGCCAGGTGTCGGTGTCCTGCTTCTTGGCCAGGTAGTCGGGTGTGATCCGGAACCGGGGAACCTCGGTGACCCCGTCGGTGTGCAGCATCGGCTGCTGACACGGGA
>CAZRFC010000249.1:0-6595 GCA_964598975.1 uncultured Mycobacterium sp.
TCCGAATGCCCACCGCCCTGGCGCGGTGGGCATTTTGGTCCTAAGGTCCGTTCAGCAGTATCTTTAGGTGAATGGACGGGGCAGGGACATGACAGCCGAACCGGGGGAACTCACCTTCGGCCCCGCGGTAGCCACACTCGACTTCGACTATGCAGGCGACCGTGCACTGGGCCGGCGGGGTCTGCGGCCCCCGCACCCGCGGGTCAGCGTGATCGTGCCGGCCAAGGGCGAGGCCGACAACATCCGGGAGATCCTCCCGTACCTCAGCAACTATTTCGAGGTCGTCGTGGTGGTCTCCGAGGACGACCACGAGTCGGCCCGTGCCGCCCGGGAGGCCCTGCCCTCGTCGAAGGTCGTCTATCAAACCCGCAAGGGTAAGGGCAATGCCCTGGTGTGCGGGTTCGAACAGTGCAACGGCGACGTCATCGTCACCTTCGACGTCGACGGCTCAGCGGATCCGCACGAGATTCCCCGGTTCGTCGAGGCGCTCACCCGCGGTGCCGACCTGGCTAAGGGCAGCAGGTTCGCCCCCGGGGGCGGCAGCCAGGACATCACCCAGTTCCGGTCGATCGGGAACTACGGCCTCAACCTGCTGGCCAGTGGGCTGACCGGGACCCGGTTCAGCGACCTGTGCTACGGGTTCAACGCCTTCTGGGCCGACCAACTGCCCATGCTGTGCCTGCCGGACACCGAGGCCGAAGAACCCCAGACCGGGGACGGTTTCGAAATCGAAACCATGATCATCGGCCGGTTCGCCTTCGCGCGGGCCATCATCATCGAGGTTCCGAGTTACGAGTACGACCGCTACTACGGCGAGAGCAATCTGAACGCGATCCGCGACGGATTCCGCGTGCTCTGGACCATTCTGCGGGATCGTTTCCACGGTCGGCAGTACCGGGAGTTGGCCAAGCGTCTCCGATCGGCCGGAACAGCGGTAGGAAAGCCGTTCTGGATGCTGGCCAACCCCAGGGCCGACGCACTGGAGGCAGTGGCCCCGGATTTCGCCGGCGAGATCCAGCGGACTCTGGATGAGGCCTGGGCGAACTACAGCGAGGTTCCCGACAACATACGGATAGAACTGACCATTGCCGTTGCGGAGGTCAGCAACAACATCCTGGATCACGCCGGCCGCGGCCGGGATCTGCGGATCGGGATGAAGCTGTGGGTGCTGAGCGATCACGTGCGCATCGAGTTCACCGACAACGGCCTGCCCGCTGAAGTGGACCTCTCAGCACTTCGGATGCCGGACGTGATGGCCGAGAACGGGCGGGGTCTGCCGCTGGCGCGGGCATCCCTCAGTGAACTGTCGTACCGCCGGGACGGGGACTCCAACCACTGGACTCTGGTGAGCCGCACGTTTGACCGAGGCCGCCCCGGCACTGCACCGGGATCCAATGCGCTGCAACCCCGAGGCTGGTGACGTACACTTTGCCGGTCGCGGACCCCAAGCAAAGGTGCGGTCTCGATAGGAGAGGGAGTGATGGTGGACTGCCCGACGAGGACGCTCGGCTCTGGTGTGGTGGTCATCCGCCCCGAGGGTCGGCTGAACATGATGGCGGCCCCGGACTGCGTGAACAACTCCACAATCTGGTCCAGGGCGGTCACACCCGCCTGGTGGTTGACCTGTCCGGCGTGGAAACCATCGACTCCTCCGGTCTTGGTGCCCTGATCTCCGGCCTGAAGGCGGCCCGGCAGAGTGGGGGTGACCTGCGCATCTCCGAACCCGGCGAGCAGGCGCTGGCAGTGCTGGAGTTGACCAACCTCAACCGGGTACTCAAGTCCTATGATTCGGCGGACGTCGCCTTCGATGACACTCTCTGATTCCCGGGTTCTGACCACGAGCGCAAAGCCTGAGGCGCTCGAGGAGTTCGAAGGACTCCTGGCCAAGACCTGGTCGGAAAGTGCCCACGTTCCGGAGGCGATCCGGATACAGGTCGGTATCGCTGTCGGGGAGATCGGCGCCAACCTCATCAGGCACGGCGGCTGCGTCAACATCCGGATGGAAGTCATTGCGTTGCCCCACGAGGTGCGGGTGGAGTTCGAAGACGACGGCCTGCCCGCGCCGGTGGACCTCAACAACATCAGCATGCCCGAGGACATGGCGGAAACCGGCCGCGGCTTGGCACTGGCGCAGGCGGCCCTGGCGGAGTTGTCCTATCGGCGCGACACGGTCAACCGCTGGACCCTGGTCAGTAAACGCTTCGGCTGAGTTCGGCGCTTAGCACCGGGTGAGGTCGGCCGGGTGACCGTCGGTATCTAGTTCCAGAATCGCTCCGATTACTCATTTGACGGAGGAGGCGATTCCGTCAGCATGGTGTCGTGCTCGCGGATTCCTGGGTTTTTGAGGCGTGGACCGGGCCTGCCACGTTGGATCAGATCGGAAGCGGTCTGGACAGCATGTGGAGGTCCCATCCCCACGTGCCCGAATCGGTTCGCATGCAGGTCGGCATCGCGGCCGCGGAGATCGGTGCCAATATCGTCGAACACGCCGCCGAGGACCGTTCCGTCCGGATGAGGATGCGGGTTCGGGTCGGGGATGACCAGGTCACGGTCTGTTTCACCGATAACGGCCGACCGGCTGACGTCGATCTGCGGTTCGTCTACCAACCCGACCCGATGGCCGAACGCGGCCGCGGTTTGGCGATGGCCAAGGCGGTGCTGGACGGGTTGGACTACCGCCGGCGGTCGCTGAACTACTGGCTCTTGGAAAGTCGGCGGTTCGGAAGCCCTATCCGCGCGACGTGAACCGGGTGGCCTGATAGACGCGGACCGCTTCAGCGCGGGATCCCACCCCCAATTTCTTTAGCAGGCTGTGCACGTGGTTCTTGACGGTGTTCAGGGTGACCGACAGCCGTGAGGCGATCTGCTGATTGGTCAGGCCCTGTTCGAGCAGTTCCAGGATCTCGTTCTCGCGCGCGGTCAGCGAGTCGGTCGACGAGTCCGGATTGGTCTGGGTGGCGAAGGCGTAAACCCGCCGCATCAGGACCCCGGAGACCTCCGATGAGCACTGCGCCTGGCCCTGGCCGGCGGTTCGCACCAATTCCAGCAGGTGCTCGAAGGACTCGGTGCGCAGATGCAGACCGGAAACCCCAGCCTCGGCCGCGGCGATGATCTCCGCCTCCCGGTCCGTCGACAAGCCGAAGATGACCACCTTGGTGGCGGTGTCGATATCCAGACCGACCTGGAGCAGGGTGGCACTGTCGGGGGTGCCGACGTTGAGCAGAATGACGTCAACCCTGCGGTGGTCGATGGCGGTGAACAGCGACGGCAGGTCCCAGGCTGGATTGGCTTCCACGCCGTGGGCTTTCAGTTGAGCGGTAAGACATTCCCGTTCGAGTCTGCCGTCGTCGACGACGACGACCGTCAAAGGGTTCGAGCCAGGCGTGCCGGTCGACTCGGGCGTTTTTACCGACATAGTGGTGGGTAAGCCTACTGACAATCGGCGCAAACAGCGTGATCAGATCTTGCGGTCTAGTTAGGTCATGAATCCCACGGGCCAGGTCTAGTCCGCAAATAAGCCCATCAGTCCATTTCCTTCGGACCCCGAAATGCGGAGCATGGTCCATAGAGGTCGGAAGACTCCCGGCCCGAACAGATTCACGAGGTGGTTCTGATGACCAGCGGCATTATTCATTCGGACCTGACCACCGGCCAATCGATGCGTCCGCACTTCGACCACGCCATCCGGCCCGGGGTGATGATCGGCATCCTCGCGGTGCTGACACTTCTGCTCATCGCGTTCTTCGTCTACGGGCAGGTCGCCCCCGGGGCCTGACCGTCCGGCTCTACGTCCGGTTTCAACCATCGGCGTCCTGACGATCGGTTCGAATTCCGGAGGACAACACCAATGATGCGACAGCGGCGGGTCCTCGCCGTCCTTTTCCTGGTGGTAGCGCTGTGGGTGAACCCGGTCTCCGCGTACGCCGAACCGGACGGCCCGGTCGCCCCGGTCGGTGACGTCGCTGAAGCCCCCGATGGGCCGACGTTCTCCCTGTCCAGCATGGGGACCGCCCAGCCATTGGCCTTCTACGGTGCCCAGGGGACTGCGGAACTGACGTTCCCGGTGCCGCGCGGCCTGGTTCCGGCCACCCTGAACGCGACCGTCGAGACCCCGGTCAATGTGCGTTCCGGCTTCATCACCGTGATGCAGAAGGACCGCACCATCGCGCGCGTACCGTTGCCGCCCGGTGATCAGGCCCCCGTCGTCATCCCACTCCGGGGTGTGACGGTTCAGGATCGTGCCGTTAACGTCACGCTGCGGACCTATCTGGTGCCGGTCCAGGGATACTGCCTGGATCCGACCAATCCGCTGCGGCTGACCAACGGGGCGGTCACCTTCAGCGGTTCGGAGGCGGCGCCGACCGCCGTCGCCGACTTCCTGCCGCCGATCCTGCGAAAGCTCACCATCGCGATCCCCGCCGCGCCGGCCCGGGCCGAGTCCGATGCCGCCGTCCGTCTGGCAGCGGCCGTGACCGCGCACTACGGACAGCAACCCACCTCCGTTGCCGTGGTGGCCGCCGATCCGGCACCGCCGCCGGCCGGCCCCTTCGAGCGGCAGATCTTCATTCAGCAGGGCGGCACCCCCGGCCTCGCCCTGCAGCCGATCCCCGGCGCGCTTCCCGCCCTGCGGATCTCCGGGCCGGAGAACGATCTGGTGAACCAGACCCGGCTGCTCGCCAGCAACATCTCCCGGCTCGCGCTGAGTTCCCGCGCCGTCCTCGGACCGCTCAAAAGCAGCCCCCAGTTGACCGGTGACCTCACCACGCTGAGGGCTCTCGGACAACCTGTCGTCTCGGCCGTCGCGTTGGCGCCCCAGGTCTCCGTCGGCTTGGACCAGACCCGCATGGGACGGCCGGCCAGAGCCGTTCGGGTGCACCTCCTCGGCTCCTACACCCCGATCCCGGCCGGTGTCAGCGGCCGTCTGGTCGCGATCGCCGGCGGGGAGACGATCGATACCTGGACCGTCGACGAACGGGGAGTGATCGACCGCTGGATCGACGTGCCCGACCGCCTGCTGCAGCGGTACACGACGCTGGGCGTCTCGCTCGACGTCGCCGGCAACACCGGCCGGTGCGGCGAGTTCCAGCCCCTGACACTGACCATCGACGGTGACAGCGTGGTGGAGAGCAAAGCGGCGGTGCCGCCGGTGCCGGCCGGACTGCAGTCACTACCGCAGGCGCTGATGCCCACCACCCTGGTGGGCATCGGCGCGAATGCGTTCGCCGACACCGTCCGGGCCACCGCCCTCGCGGTGATGATGCAGCGCCTCAGCGTGCTGCCCATCGACACCGCGGTCACCACCGTCGAGGAGGCCCTCGACAGCAAGCTGCCGGCCATCGTCATCGCGGCCGACGGATGGACATCACCCACAGTCAGCCTGCCGGTCAGTGCCGATGCGGGCCGGATGACCTTGAACGGCGTCGCCGGCACCGGCGAACCCGCCACGCTGACCCTGGACCCGGAACTGAAATACGGTGTGCTGCAGGCGTTCTTCGACGGCCACCGGGCACTGCTGGTGGCGACCTCCAACGGCGCGCCCGCCCAGCTCGACGATCTGCTGCGCTGGATGAGCGCAGATCCCCAGCGCTTCTCGAGGCTCGACGGCGTCGCGGTGGTGTCTGCGCCCCGTCAGGAGCCGGTCGTCATCGGCCCGCAGCCCGGCCTGCCGTCCACGACGACCACCCACACCGCCGGGTCGCGGGCCTGGTGGGTGGCCGGCGCGGCACTGCTGGCCGCCGCGGCCGGGGCGGCGCTGCTGGTAGTGCGCCGCCGAACCGCTTCCGGTCAGGGTCATGACGACTGAAGCCCCTCCGGTTGCCGCGGACACCGCGGCATCGGCAGCGGTCATAGACGAGCCCGGCCCCGGCACCATTCGGCGGCTCATCCTGCGGTGGCTGTTCCTTGTCGCGGTGACGGTCTTCGCCTTCCACAAGACTCTGGCCAGCCTGCTGGAGAGCACCATCGAAGGCAGCCTCAACGGGTTCGTCTGGATGGTCCCCGTCGCCACCCTCTTCGCCGCAATCGGCGTGGCCCGCCGCGATCGCATCGAGTTGCCGATTCACGATCGCCAGACCGACGTCATCGTGGGCGGGTTGGGGCTGGGGCTTGCCGTGATGCTGCAAGCCATTCTGCTGCAGCGGTATTCGTTGTATTTCCACCTGCTGCGGATCGATCTGGCTGCCCTGTGGTTCTTCGTCACCGCGGGCACCGTCATGCTGTTCGGCCTTCGCCCGGTGATCCGGTTCGGCTGGACCTTCATGGTGATGGTGTGCATGTTGCCGCTCTTCTACCAGCTTGCGGTGATCTTCTTCGGCGGCAACCGGTCGTCGGCCGGGGTGGCCACCGTGGGGATCGCGGCTTTCGCCACCGCGGTGTCGGTGGGCCGTAGCTGGGCCCGCGCGATTCTCGGAGCCGTGGTCGCGGCGTTGGTGGGCGCCGCGGCATTGCTGATGGTCATGGTGTTCGCCCCCAACGCCCCGCTGTTCGTCTACCAGACTGTTCCGGCGATGCTGGCGATGGTCACCGGGGGCCTGGCCCTGTACTTCTACTCGCGGCGTGGTCTGCAGAAGCGCTTTCTGGAACGCACCATCGAACC
>CAZRFC010000250.1:0-6528 GCA_964598975.1 uncultured Mycobacterium sp.
GACGCCGACATGCAGATGGCCATCGGCGCGGGGGTGACCCGGTGCCTGTTGAACTCCGGCCAGACCTGCATCGCGCAGACCCGTCTGCTGGTGCCGCGAGCGCGCCTGGCCGAGGCCGAAGCGATCGCGACGGCAGTGGCGGCGGCGCACACGATGGGCGACCCGTTCGATCCGTCAACGCTGTTGGGCCCCATGGTGACTGCCCAGCACCGCGAACGGGTGCGCGAGCACATCCGCAGCGCGATGGCGGCCGGGGCGCGACTGGTCACCGGCGGACCGGACATGCCGGCCGGACTGACCACGGGTTATTTCGTCGCTCCGACGGTCTTCTCCGACGTGACCAGCGACATGAAGATCGCCCAGGAGGAGGTCTTCGGCCCGGTGCAGGTGATCATCGGCTACGACGATGAGGACGACGCGGTCCGCATCGCCAACGATTCGCGATTCGGATTGTCCGGGGCCGTCTGGTCCGGCGACGAGGAGCGTGCGATGAAGGTGGCCCGCAGGATCCGCACCGGTCAGATCGACGTCAACGGCGGCGCATTCAACCCGTGCGCACCGTTCGGCGGGGTCGGTGCGTCCGGGCACGGCCGCGAGTTGGGATCACACGGACTCGAAGAGTTCTTCTACCTGAAATCCATTCAGCGCTAGGCCGATTCATGTCTGGGTCGACTCAGGGCACGTCACGAAGTCGATCAGTTCCTCGACCCGGCCGATCAGTTCAGGTTCCAGATCCGTCCAGTCCCGGACCGAAGCACGGATGCGCTGCCATGCCCTGGCGACATCGGCTTGGTTGCGGTGCGGCCAGCCCAAGGCCTGGCAGATACCGGCCTTCCACTCGACCGTCCGCGGAACCGCCGGCCAGTCCGACAGACCCACCCGCGCAGGTTTGACGGCCTGCCAGATGTCGACGAACGGGTGGCCGACGACCAACGTGTGGTCACCGCCCGGACCGCGGCGAACCGCCTCGGCGATGCGGGCTTCCTTGGATCCGGCGACCAGGTGGTCGACGAGTACCCCGAGTCGTCTGCCCGGACCGGGGCGGAACGACGCGACGATGTCGACAAGGTCGTCGACCCCACCGAGGTACTCCACGACGACGCCTTCGACCCGCAGATCGTCACCCCAGACCTGCTCGACCAGTTCGGCATCGTGGCGTCCCTCCACGTAGATGCGTCCGGCCAACGCCACCCGGGCTTTGGCGCCAACAACTTTCACCGAACCGGACGCGGTGCGCTGGGAGGTCGCGGGGGCAGAACGGGGCGGGGCGGTCAGCACCACCGGACACCCGTCGACCAGGAACCCCGGCCCCAGAGGGAACACCCGGACCTTGCCGTGGCGGTCCTCGAGTTCGACGCGGCCGCCCTCCACCCGAATCACCGCACCGACATAGCCCGACATCGGGTCCTCCACGACCAGGCCCATCTCGGCGACGCACTCCACCGATCGCGGTTTGCGGGGCTGGTGCGGGTTGTCGGCGAGCACGTCGATTCCATAGCGGTCGGCCACCCGGGTGATGGTAGGCAGCCCGGCGAGTCTGCATGGGTAACCGGCCCGGCGGGTCGGTGAGGACGTTGGCGGGCTGTGGCCTCCTGCGCCGGTACGCTCTGGCCCCATGAACCGCAGCTTCGGAGTCACTGTTGGAATTGCCGCACTCGCCGCCCTGTCCGTTGCCGGGCTGACGGGCTGCTCAACCGCCAAGGAAGAGAAGTCGGCGAGCACCACCTCGGCCTCGAGTTCTACGGCGACCCCCGCCGCGTCCACGTCATCGACAACCGCGGCGCCGACGACCTCGGCCAGCAGCACGTCCTCGGCCAGCAGCACGACCCCCACCGCGACATCCACCGCCGAAACCTCGATGACCACTGCGAGCCCGATGGTCGGCGGTATGACCGAGTGCACCAAGGCCGCTCTCGCCGACCCTGCAACAGCTGCCGCCCAGGCACTGGGGCCGGACAACCTCTACACCGTCGACACGCTGGAGTGCGCGGACGGCTGGGCGGTGACCGGCGGCGTGCTGTCCAGCAAGGACAATCCCGGGATGGGTGCTCCGACGTCGTTCGTCTTCCAACAGGAGGGCCAATTCTGGGTGGTTCAGGACAAGGCCAAGGTGTGCGGCACCAACCCCGTCACCACCACTCCGCCAGCCGACGCGGCGATCCCGGCCGCGCTGTTCATGCCCGGGTGCGCTGCGGGCTAACCGCAGGTCGGTACCAGTAGCATGTCCGCGGGGCCCTGCAACAGGGTGCGACGGGAGGGTGCGATCCATGGACTACAACTGGCTCAGCCCCAAGGCTGAGGCAAGGCCGGCCGGCAAGAAGGGCTGGGGTTCTTTCGCCGTCGAGCCCATCGCCGCCGGGGAGACGGTCGCCGCATTCGGCGGATGGGTCGTGACGGGCGCCGTCCTGGAGACCCTGAGCGCCGACCGGCAGAGCAGGTCCATCCAGGTCGACGCCGACCTCTACCTGGTCTCCGATGAGACACCCGAGGCCGGAGACATGCTCAACCACTCCTGCGAGCCCAACTGCGGCCTGCTCGGGCAGACGCTGCTGGTCGCCCTGCGCGATATCGAGCACGGCGAGGAGTTGTGCTTCGACTACGCGATGTGCGACGCCAGCGACTACGACGAGTTCCGCTGCCGATGCGGGCAGCCGACGTGCCGGGAGATCGTGACCGGTTCGGACTGGCGCGACCCCGCACTGCAGGAGAAGTACGCCGGCTGGTTCTCCCCGTACCTGGCCCGCCGGATCGCAGCCCTGCCGGCCCCACCTGACTGAGTCGTTCAATGGATCTGTTTGAGCGCCAGTGGGATACCTACCGGAGCATCATCGACAACGACTGGATGGAACACCGGGATCTGACCACAGCCTGCCGCGGAGCATTGGAGTCGTGGATCGCCGCGCATCCCGAAAGGTGCGGCCGCGCGCGACTTGCCGATCTGGGGTGCGGCGACCTGGCATTGATGGGTCCGGCGTTCCAGGCGCTGCCGCTCGGTTCCTACGTTGGCGTAGACCTCACCGAGCAGGTGCTGCCGATGGCCTGCCGAGCCCTCGAAAACGCCCCTTTCACAACGCGATTCGTATGCGCCGACGTCACCGACTTCATCGAGTCCACCGACGAGGATCTCGATCTCGTCCACGCCGCCCTGGTCCTCCACCACCTCAACGACAAGGAGAAGGCGCAGTTCCTGTCTGCGCTTCGTCGGCGAATCACACCCGATGGCGCCTTCCTGTGGGCCGACGTGTTCTGCGAGCCGGGCGAATCACGGCCGGACTACGCCGCGCGCTACGCCGACCGTATTCGCCGGAACTGGAACGCGATCACCGAGGACGACCGCCAGTCGATCGTCACGCACATGTGCACCTACGACTTTCCCGCCGACCGGGTCGCCATCGTGGAGGTCGCGCGGCAGTCCGGCTGGCACTGGCAATGGCTCTGGCAGGGACACCATCGCGCCGAAGCGGTCGCCCTGCTCACCCCCGCCTGATCCGGCGTTGCCGATCCCGTTCACAGGATTGAGGGCGTTGCCACCGTCCTGCGGGGTACCTAGTGTTGAAAACGGTGTAGCAAACGCGACGAACGCACTGTCCGAGCGGCGATGACTGTTGGAATGCACGGGATTGGGGTTGACGCGGTCGGGTCGCCGCCAGTGGGCCGACCCGGGCGGGTACTGGGCGGTGCGGGGATCTTCGCCGTTGTCTTGGTGTTTTACGCCCTCGGTGCGGTTTTCGCTCTGCAGACCTTCGGCGCTGATGTGGGCCGGGCTTTCCTGTATCCGTCGGCCGGGGTCGCCGTTGCGGCGGCGACGCTGACCCGCCGATCGCAATGGCCCGCAATCGTCGCGGCGATCGTGTGCGGCGAGTCCACGGTCGATCTGTTCTTCGGCAGCACACCAGCAGTGGCGGCCGGGTACTCGCTGGCCAACGTCGTCGAACCGGTCATCGGAGCCTCGCTGGCGCGGGCGTGGTGTGGGGGCACTCCGGATTTGCGGGATCGCCGCGATCTGATGTCTTTCGTCACGGCGGCCTGCCTGGTCGGGCCGGCGGTCGGTGCGGGCATCGGTGGCACCACCGCCTACCTGTTCAGCCGAAGCGGCTGGGTCGAGAACGTGTTGCACTGGTGGATCGGCAACGGACTCGGGATTCTCGTGGTGGCCACACCCATCCTGCTGTGGACCAAGCAGTCGTCCATCGTGCGGGCCAGGCCCTGGGAAACCGCCGCGGTGGTAATTCTCACCGCAGGGGTGGCGGCAGCAGCATTCGTCATGCAGATGCCCCCGTCGATCCTGATCCTGCCGTCCCTGGCCTGGGCGGCCCTCCGATTGGACATGCTCGGCGCGGCACTGGCCGCCGGAGGGGTTGCTTCCGCGGCCACCATCATGGCCACACGCGGGCACAGCGCTCTGGAATCGACGGAGTTCTCGCCGTCCGCCCGTTTGTTGTTGAACCAGCTTTTCGTCGCCGTCGTCACGATCGTCGCACTGCTGGTAGCTCAGGAGACCGCGGCACGGA
This sequence comes from uncultured Mycobacterium sp., assembly GCA_964598975.1. Classification (GTDB taxonomy): domain Bacteria; phylum Actinomycetota; class Actinomycetes; order Mycobacteriales; family Mycobacteriaceae; genus Mycobacterium. Next base: position 4,512 of record CAZRFC010000250.1, read on the forward strand.
TCCAGGCTGTCCGGGAGCGGGAAACCGAGCGACGCGAGCGGATTCGGCTGGAGGGGCTTTCCCAACTCGCACAGCAGTTGTCAGCGGCACTCACTCCCGAGGACATCGGCCACGCTCTGAAGAATCACGTCCTCGAGGAGGCCGGCGCCCAGGGAGTCGCGCTGGGACTGCTCAGCCAGGACGGCGGAGAGCTGGAGTGGGTTGCGGCTCCGGGATATCCACAACAGGTCCAGGAGAAGTTCAATCCTCGCTCCGGACTGGATGCCCCACTGCTGGGCACCGAAGTGGCGCGAACGGGCCACCCGGTGATGATCCGAAGCAGAGCCGAGTACCAGGCCCGCTACGGCGCCAGCGTGCGGTGGTTGCAGCTCAGCGACACCCAGTCGATTGCGGGCTGGCCGCTGACCGGTGGAGGTAGAGCCTTCGGCGCCTTGATGGTGATCTGGGCCGAGCCGCAGAAGTTCGACGCCGCGCAGGTGGCGTACATCTCGGCAGCGACCACCCTGGTCAGCCAGGCCCTGGTTCGGGCGCGGATCTACGTCGACGACCACGCTCGGGCGGCGGTACTGCAGTCCGCTCTCGTTCCGGACAACCCGGGCGACACGGCAGGACTGGACCTGTGTGTGACCTACGAGCGGGCTGTCGGGGCCGAAGGACTCGGTGGCGACTGGTACGACGTGTTGTCGTTGCCGGAGAACCGGATTTACTTCGCGGTCGGCGACGTGGTCGGGCACGGACTGCAGGCCGTGGAGGACATGGCCCAACTACGCACCGCAGGCCGCGCTTTGGCCCACCTCGGTCTCCGGCCGGCCCAATTGCTCACCGAATTGAACACCTTCACCCTGGACGCCAGCCAGGGCAAATCCGCCACCATGGCAGTCGCGGTTCTCGACCTGACCTCGGGCAAGCTGACCTACGGTACCGCCGGCCATCCGCCGCCACTGCTACGCCGCGCCTCGACCGGCGAGGTCCGACGACTGTCCGACGCCGCGGGCTCGGCGCTCGGCCGGACGACCGAGGCGCCCTACACCGAAGCATCGTTGACCGTGTACCGCGGCGACATCCTGGTGATGTATACCGACGGACTGGTTGGAAATCGCAGGGCGGATATGGAATCGGGGATATCGACTGCAGCGCAGATGATGTTCGACTGGAATGATGAAACCCACTTGTCGGACAATTGCGCGGCCCTGCACGAGACACTTGCCCCGCCGCCGCGCAGCGACGACGTGTGCATTGTCTCGGCCAGGTTCCCTGAGTTACCGGAACCGACGCGTCAGCGTTGAACACGCCGATTCCGGACACCGAATATCGTACATCTGTTCGATACACTGAGCCGTTGACCACCGAGTCGAGAAAGGGACGACCAGCGTGAGCTACACCGCCGCCGACATCACCGAGCTCGACGACGTCCAGCACACCCGTCTGCGGCCGGCGGTGAACCTGGGCCAGGACGTTCTGCTGACCGCCTTGCGCGAACTGGTCGACAACGCTGTCGAGGAAGTCGCGGTTCCCAGCCACGGCGGGTCGACGGTGACGATCACCCTGCACGCCGACTCCTCGGTAACCGTCGCCGACGATGGCCGCGGCCTGCCGGTGGACTCCGACCCCGTCACCAAGAAGAACGGCATCGTCAAGACGCTCGGTACCGCGCGCGCCGGCAACAAGTTCCTGGAGCACGCCGACGCCGCCGCCACCGGCGCCGGACTCAACGGGATCGGTGCGGCCGCGGCGGTGTTCATCTCCGCGCGCACCGACGTCACGGTGTTCCGCGACGGCAAGACCTACAAGCAGAGCTTCGGCAAGGGCTATCCGGGCACCTTCAGCGGCACCGAATTCGATCCCGAAGCCGAGTTCGTGCGCGACGACACCCAGAAGCTGCGCGGCGCGGCCAACCGGAAGCCCGCCGTGCACGGAACCTCGGTGCGGATCCTGTTCGATCCGACGGTGGCCCCGGACTGCTCCATCGACATCGCCGAGGTGCTGCTGCGGGCGCAGGCCTCGGTTCGGATGTGCC
>CAZRFC010000251.1:0-6122 GCA_964598975.1 uncultured Mycobacterium sp.
TCGGGGAGCCTTTGCGGGATATGAGATTAGGGAGTGACCGTCTCCGTCGGGGTGACCGTCTCCGTCGGGGTGGTGGTCTCCGTGGGGGTGACCGTCTCCGTTGGGGTGGTGGTCTCCGTTGGGGTGGTGGTCTCCGTTGGGGTGGTGGTCTCCGTCGGGGTGGTGGTCTCCGTCGGGGTGGTGGTCTCCGTGGGGGTGGTGGTCTGAGTCGGCGTCGTCGTTTGGGTCGTCGTCGGGGTCGTGGTCTTGCTCGCGCGGTTTGCCGTCACTCGCTCAAGCGCCCGCTGCCGGCCCTTGTTGTTGGGCTTGGCCGCGGCCAGTGCGCTCTTGATGGCCACGACGCCGCCGCCGTTCTTGGCGATCTGGGAAATCGTGTTACCCGTGTTGCCCGGGTTGTTCGGCTTCTTGCCGTTCCCGCCAGGAGCAGCGCTCACGATCGGTGCCGAAACGATTGCTGCGACGGCCACACCAGCGGCCGCTAATTTCCAGTTCACGCAAAACTCCTTTGTTGGCTATGGGTCAGATCCCCCGATTTGGCGATCGCGAGGGACGCTATCAGAGCGTTTGGCCATATAGCAAACATTTTTCAAGGACCAAAGTCCCTGATTTACGTGCTGGGAGTCGGTTAGAGCGATATATCAGTTACTTCCATATCCGGGATGGGAAATCGCCAGACGGTGTCCGACCAGCGTTCGCAGGCAGGTCAGCACCTGTTCTTCCCGACCGTCAAATTTGCCGATCCGGATTGCTGCAGCTAATTCCTCCTCGGTGGCGCAACCCGCCGGAGCGAGGGCTTGTTGAGTTAGCTGGGGGAAATCACCGAGAAGTTCCCTCTCGACGATCCGCAGCGCGTTGGCTGCCACCAGGGCATGGAAGTTGACCGCACCGGCAGTGGTGTCCCGGACCTCGCCCTCCAGGAACTCCGCGACAGCGGCGACGAGTTCGGCCGCGGTGGGCCGGCCGTGGTTGCTCGTAGTCTCCGTAGGATTTCTGTCGCGGAAGGCGCGCACTTGTTCCGCCTCGCCCCCGGGCGGCGACGTCGTCCCGAAGAGTAGATCCAGCAGATCCCACTCGGTCTCGCAGACCCGGCGGCCGATGGCAGCCAATTCCACCGAGCGGGTCTGCCCGGACAGATGCCGTTCGGCCTGGTAGCGGCAGATCATGCCCCAGCGCAGCGTGCCCAGCACCATCCACCAGTGCAGTGCCGCACGGTCCACGGTGGCCCCGGAAGCCCGTTCGTAGGCAGCGACGAAGTCCTCGATGCTGCCCAGTCCGCCGGCGGCCATTGCGAGTGGCGCACCGAACCGCCAGGCTCGGATGCAGAACCAGGCGAGGTCCTCGTGGAGGTCGCCGAGGTGGACCAGTTCCCAGTCCAGGACGGCCGCCAGCACCGGCCCTGCCGGGGCCGACGACGACCGGAGTCCGTCGACGATCAGGTTGCCCATCCGGAAGTCGCCATGCACCAGCCGATCCGGGGTGGTCGCCGGTCGGTGGGTCTGCAGCCACCGGTAGGCCCACTCGAAGGTCGCGGTGGTGGCGCCCATGTCGTCGATCCGGCGGCGCCAGTCGGCCAGCGGATCTTGTTCGGCCAGACCGGGTGCCTGCGCACGGGCCCGGTGGATGGCAGCCAGTGCCTCGGCGCACTGGGTGAGCAGCCGGGCCCGCCCGGCGTCGTCGAGTTGACGTTGAATCCGGCGCACGATCGTCTCGCCGGTGATCGCCGCGCAGATCAGGAACGGATTGCCCAGCGCTGCAGGCGAATCGGAGGCGACCAGGACATCTGGCACCGGAGCCCCGGCCTGTGCCGCAGCCGCCTGCGCGGCGGCTTCCAACTCCATGCCCGCGAAATGCTCTTCGCCCTCCAGTGGTGCTGCACGCAGAATCAGCGCCCGCCGCTGTGCACCGCTGACGGCATCGAAGGAGTAGGTCATCCGGCTGGCCCCGCCGGTCAGAAGATGCAGGTTCTCCACCGCCACGTCGCCGCCCAGGACCGGCCGCAGCACCGACGTGAGCCGGCCGGCGAGTTGGTCGCCTGGCCCGTCCCTCATCTGCGGCCGAACTTGAACATGCGCTGGGCCACCCGGCGCATCTGAATCTCCTCGGCGCCCTCGGTGATCCGGTAGCGGCGGTGGTGGCGGTAGATGTGCTCGAACGGCTCGTGGCGGCTGAAGCCGATGCCGCCATGAATCTGCATGGCCCGGTCGGCGGCCTCGCACACCAGGCGGTTGGCGCGGTAGTTGGCCATCGACACCTTGTCGGAGACCTCCATGTGGTGATTGCGGTCCAGTTCGGTGGCCGCGTAACGAACCAGCAGGCGGACCATCTGCGCCTCGGTCTGCAACTCGACCAGTGGCCACTGCACGGCCTGGTTGACCGCCAGTGGCTTGCCGAAGGTGACCCGCTTGCTGGCGTAGTCGACCGCCCGGTCGATGCAGTACTGCGCCGCCCCGAGGCTGCTGGCCGCCTGCCGGATGCGGTTCTCGTGCAGGAAGGTCTGTGCCACCTCGAGGCCGTGGTCCACCTCGCCCAGTACCGCGTCGGCGGGCACCCGCACGTTGGTGAGTTCCACTTCGCCGTGGTCGCTGGGCATGTTGAAGGTCCACCAGTAGTAGGGCACCTCGAAACCCTCGGCGTCGCAGGGAACCAGGAACGCCGTGATGCCCAGGGCCTGACCCGGTTCACCGGAGGTTCGCGCGAACACCAGGTCGTGGGTGGCGCGGTGCACACCGGTGTTCCACCGCTTGGAGCCGTTGATGACCCAGGTTTCGCCGTCCCGCCGGGCTGTGGTCTCCAGCCAGGTTGCGTCGCTGCCGTGATCCGGTTCGGTCAGGCCGAAGGCCATCGACCGGTGCCCGGCCAGCATTGCCTCGATCCAGTCCCTCTTCTGCTCCTCGGTTCCGAACCGGTCCATCATGATGACCTGCGGGAAGTTGCCCACGATCGAGGACTCGTCCTGCAAGTCGTTGTGCAGGCCGAGTCCTTTGTGCGCCAGGTGTTCTCGGATCACCGCCATGTCCAGGTTGCTGCCGTCACGGCCGCCGAACTTCGCCGGCAGGCCGTAGCGCAGCCAACCCGCCTTGTCGGCGCGGCGGCGCATCTCGTCGAGCAGGTCCTCCCATTCCCGGCGCGGCACACCACCGTTGTCGAGATCGGTGCGGGCGAACTCCCGACGGCGGTCGAAGTACTGCATGTGCTCGCGCTCAAGCGGCTTGATCTCCGCCTCGATGAACGCGTCCATCTCGGCCAGCAGCGGCGGAAGATGTTCCGGCAGATCGAAATTCATCAGTTCTCCTCGGTGTGGCCGTACAGGGTCTTCTTCCAGATGGTGGACAGGGTGGTGATGGCGGCGTCGTCGGACAGCCCCTGAGAGAGGCTGACGCTGGTGAACCGCTCAAAGAGCAGGGCGATCGCCAGGGCGATGTGGTCGGCGTCGAGGTCGGCGCCGTGGCCCTGCTGCTGGGCGGTGCGCACCGATGCGCTGACGATGTCCATCCCGTACCGGCGGAACTGGTTCTGCAGCGCGGCGAACCGCGGCTGGGCGGCGGCCAGCTGGTCGATGGCGACCATGATCCCGATATTGGGTTTGAACTTGCGCCAGTACGTTTGCACTGCGGAGGTGAAGAAGTCATCTTCGTCGAGGGTGGTCGGGATCTCGTGCACCTCGCGGAGGAAGTCTTCGGCGATGCAGGCCAGCAGATCTTCCTTGTCGACGAAGTAGCGGTAGAACACCGCCGGGGAGCGGCCCGCGGCGGCGGTGATGTCAGCGAGGGTTGTTCCATGGAAACCGCGCTCCGCGAAAAGCTTTCGTGCCGCGTCCTCCAGGGCAAGCCGGGTGGCTCGGCCCTTGGTGCGCAGGGTCGTCGCGGGGGCGGTCATCGGATCAGCCGCGCGCCCGATCGCCGGCCCGCAGCAGCGCGCTCGGCAGGTCGTGGCCGACCACCGACCGGGCCACCCGGGCGGCCTCGATGGTGGCGGCGAGATCCTGGTCGACGGTGTAGCCGCTGTCGGTCAGCAGATAGACCAGATCCTCGGTGGCGATGTTGCCGCTGGCGCCCGGTGCGAACGGGCAGCCGCCCAGTCCGCCGACCGAAGAGTCCAGTCGCGTCACCCCGGCGGTGACCGCGGCCCAGGCGCTGGCCAACCCGGCGCCGCGGGTGTTGTGGAAGTGCGCGCCGAGTGGACGATCCCCGACGTGGGGTTTGACGAGCTCGACGAGTTCGGTCACCCGACCGGGCGTGGCGGTGCCGATGGTGTCGGCGATGGCGATCCGGTCCGCGCCGAACTCGCAGGCGGTGTCGACGACGTCGAGGACCCGTTGCGGGGGAGTGGGTCCGTCGAACGGGCAATCCCACGAGGTGGAGATGATCACCTCGACACTGGCCCCGGCGTCGTGCGCGATGGAGGTGATATCGGCGATCTGCGCGGCGGCTTCTGCGCTGCTGCGCCCGACGTTGGCCCGACTGTGCCCATCGGCGGCCGACACCACGTATTCGACCGACCGGAAGCCGGCGGCGATGGCGCGGTGCACCCCGTTGGGACTGGCCACCAGTGCGGAGAACTCGATATCGGGGTAGTCGGCTAGTGCGGCAGCCAGGTCGGGCGCATCGGCAAGGGCGGGCACCTTGGAGGGGGAGACGAAGGCGGTGGCCTCGACTTCCCGAACGCCGGTGGCCGCGATGGCGGCGAGTAGTTCCAGCTTGGCCGACAACGGGATCGGAGCCTCGATCTGCAGGCCGTCGCGCAGGGCGACCTCGCGGATGGTGACATGCATGCTCACAGCACTCCTTGTTCGCTCAGCGTGGCGATCTCGTCGGCGCTCAGCCCCAACAGTTCGCCGTAGATCTCGTAGTTGTGTTGTCCCGGCCGGGCCGGTCCGGCATTGCGTACCCGCCCAGGGTTCTCGGAGAGCACCGGGACGATGCCGGGGCCCAGGACGCTTCGTCCGATCCGTTCGTCGTAATGGTCGACGAGCATCCCGCGGGCGCGGAACTGCGGATCCTTGACCACCTCGGCCACGGTGTTGATCGGTCCCGCGATCACCCCTGCGGCACTCAGTGTTTCGATGATGTCAGCTGGTTCGCGGGCGGCCGCCCACTTGCCGATGATCGCGTCCAGTTCGTCCTGATTGCGTCCGCGGGCACCGTGGTCGACGAAGCGCGCATCGGTGGCCAGTTCAGGTTGGCCCATGGCCTCGCACAGCCGGCGGAATACGGTGTCCTGGTTGGCCGCGATGACAACCCAACTGCCATCGGCGCTGCGGTAGATGTTCGACGGCGCAATCCCTTCCAGCCGCGTGCCGGACGGGCCGCGGACCACACCGCCCATGTCGTAGTCGGGGATGGTGGATTCCTGTACGGCCAGGCAGGCTTCGGTCAGGGCGGCGTCGACTACCTGGCCGCGTCCGGTGACGGTGCGGCGATACAGCGCTGCGAGCGCGCCCTGGGCGGCGAACATGCCGGCCAAGGTGTCACCCAGGGACAGCGCCAGCCGTGGCGGTGGTCCGCCGGGGAAGCCGTTCATGTGGCGCAGACCGCTGGCGGCTTCGGCGACCGAGGCGTAGCCAGCCTTGTGGGCGTCCGGCCCGGTCTGCCCGTAGCCGGAGACCCGCACCAGGATGATGCCCGGGTTTCGTTCGCGCAGAACGTCGTAACCCAGGTTCCACTTCTCCAGGGTGCCGGGCCGGAAGTTCTCGACAATGATGTCGGAGCGCTCTGCGAGGTCGAGGAACAGCTCCCGGCCGCGTGCCTCCCGCAGGTTGAGCGTGACGGCCTTCTTGTTGCGTGCGTGCACCGTCCAGAAGAACCTCTGGCCGTCGACTTCCGCCTGTCCCCAGGTGCGGATCGGGTCGGGCGATCCGGGCGGTTCGATCTTGATGACCTCGGCGCCCATGTCGCCGAGCAGTCGGCCCGCGAACGGCCCGGAGATCAGGGTGCCGACCTCCAGGACGCGGATACCGTCGAGTGCGCCGATCGGTGCGCTCATGAGGCGTCCGGAAAGTCGTGCCGGGCAAGCCAGTCGGTGATGATGTCCACCGCTTGGGCCAGAGTCTGCTTCTGGTCGGGACCGGAGTAGTAGTGGTTCGCGCCGGGATGCTGGGGGTCGCGCGCCAGCACGGCCTCGAG
>CAZRFC010000251.1:6132-6499 GCA_964598975.1 uncultured Mycobacterium sp.
GCGCCGGGAATCTCGTGCATCTCCTTGTCCGGGTGGGCGATTGCGTCGAAGAGCCGACGGGTGTGGCTGGGCGTGCAGGCGTCGTCGGCCAGGTTGCCGACCACCAACGTCGGCACCGCGATATCGCGTCCGCAGGCCACCCCGTCGGCGCGGGCGTCGTCGTAACTCCACTGCGAGAGCCAACTTCGCAGCGAACAGAATCGGGCCAGACCGACCGGTGAGTTGTTCACCACCCGCGGGTCACCCAGGTAGCAGGTGCCCGGTTCCCGTTCGTTGGGGTCGACGGTCGGGTCCAGCCAGCGCGGGTCGGCCATGGTGCCGTGCACGACGAAGCAATGATCCTCGTCCCCACGGCCCTGCGCCTCCA
>CAZRFC010000252.1:0-6479 GCA_964598975.1 uncultured Mycobacterium sp.
GCATGTCGATCGTGGAAGCGAACCGCTCGTTGTGCCACCGAGGGCCGTACGGAAGCTCGAACACTTCCTCCGTGCCGTCGGGGTTCTTGATGATCGCGCTCATCGGCAGGTTGTCGCCGGTCATCGCGTCGACGCCCCACTGTTGGGCGTCCTCCCACGTCTGGCGTGCGAATTTCGTGAACTCGGCAGCACGGTCCGGCTTCGCGCCCGCGGCGATCATCGACTCGCGCAGCGCGTCGAACACCCCGTCGACCACGGCGTAGTCGTCACCACGACCGGCGGAACGGACGAACTGGTTGAACACCCGCTGGCGGGTCGCATCGTCGGCCTTCGCGAGAACGAGGTAGTCGTCGATCATGTGCGCGGCCTTCTCCGTGTCGGAGAGGTCGAGCACCCCGGAAGGCATGTCGGTCAAGAACCGGGGCTTGATCCCCAGCCCTTCGTGGTAGGCGGGGACACGTTCGATCGTCGTGCCCAGCTCCCCGGCGAGGATCTGGCGCGTCAACCCTTCATCGGTGGAGTCGGCGAGGCGCGCGGTCAGCTCGGGGGAGAACTTGCGGCCGGTCGCGTTCCAGATCGTCCACGGGTCGGCTTCCTCGGTGACCTTCGTGACGACTTGAGAACCTTCGGAGTAGAGCCAGTTCACCGGGTTCTTGCCGCGCAGGGCAGGACGCCGACCGTCGGTTGCGCCCGCTCGACGGAGTACCGCGTCGCGGAGTGCATCGTCGTAAGGACTGGCAGGATGCTCCATGAACGCGTTGCGTTCGTCGTTGATGAAGTCCAGTCCCCATCCGAGATCGTTGTCGAACAACAGGTCGTCTTGCGGGGGCACCCACACCTCGACGACCTCGGGCTTCCCGCCAGTCCTACGAGCCTTGCTCGCCGCGTAGCGTTCCGCTTCAGCCCTGTCGCGGGCGAAGAACGCGAAGGAGTCGTCACCGAAGTCCGCGCTGCCCTGTGACTTGAACCCCTCATGTCGGATCGCGTCTGCCGCATCTTCGGTGGTGCCGTGGTAGACCGCCACCCACCCGGCGGGCGGCTTTTCCCCCACCTTGCCCATGATGGGGTTCGTGCCCAGGTCCACAGCCTCAACTTCGCGGACAACTCGCGCTGCGTCGTCGACGTTCGAGAACCGGCTGCGCGCGCGTGCGACCCCACCGAGTCCGGTGAGCAGCGCAGCGGACGGGTCGGCCTTCATCGCGACGGTCGCGTCGACCAGGCCGGACAGGACGGTGAACGCCGTCGAATCAGGTGAGAACACCGACGATGCGAGCGCACGGCCGGGGGTCCAGGCGTGCCCGTCGATCAGGAACGGGGAGTACCGACGCGACGCGGCGGCGGCTTCTTGACCAGTTGTGGAGTTCGGGTCGGGGAGGAACCCGGCGCCGACGTCGACCTCCTCACCCTTGACCAACGCCTCGACGGCCTGACCGGCCTGTGTCTGCGACGCGATCACCGCGAGAGGCGCGGCGGCGCCGTACTCGTCGAAAGCCGACTCAGCCGCCCGGAAATACCCGGCGTCTGCGGTCGCGGCCCCACCCGTCCAGCGGGGCTCCATCCCCTTCACGCCCGGAATACCCGGGGTGATCCCGGGGGCTTGAGCTGCGGTGCCGGACCGCATCGTCGCGACGAGCCCTTCGTACAGCGCGTTCGCTCCGAGCGCAGCGGTGCGGACCGTCGGCTCCAACAGTGAGTCGACGTTCTGACCGAGCCAGTCGGCTTGCGGGGTCAACCCGGACCGCGACCGGATCGTCAACGGATCCGACTGGCCGGTGGAACGTTGGGCGATCACCCCGAGCGCGGCCTTCATCAACGGCGCTTCGCCGGAGTCAAGGGCTTGCTTCGCGGTCGCGCGCAACGCCTTCACCTCGGCGTTGGTGATCGCACCGAACTGCACACCCCGTTGGGTCATCGCCGGGTCGAACGCATCCGACATCGACGGGCTGCGCTCTTGGAAGTCGATGTAGCCGTCGAGCTCCTTGATCCACGCCTTCAACCGCTTCCGCGGACTGGTCGCGTCGAAGTCCCCGAACTTCTTCGGGTTCTCCTCGTACTGCGAGCGGAGATCCTCGAGCGCGATCTGCTTCGCCTGCGCCGGCTCGTACCCACCCTTCGCGAGCTCGACCGCGACGCCGGGGGAGAGCCAGGGGTAGTCGACGGAGAGACGCTTGATCCGCTTCGCCCGGTCGGGCGCGTCGGGTCGCGCCGCGGCGCGCGCGGTCGCTTCCCGGCGTCTGCGCTGCTTGCGCAGATATTGGATCTCGTTCTCATACCGGGGCACGGGCACCCCGCCGTTCGGCGTACGCGATGAGGCGAGCGAGGTCGCGGTTCGGAGACGCCCGGTACATGCCCTTCAACTCGGCGAGCACCTGATCGTCGGCGGACAGTCCCGCAATGCCGGCCATCGCTTCTGGTCCCGGACCAGGCCCGATCGGCATACCGGCAGTCAGCGGCTCGTTGGGGAACTCGGTCGGACGAGTGAACGCGCCGAACGACCCCGGTGCCGGCGGGGGAGGGGGCGCCGGCACCGGGGGTGCGGCAGGCAACGGGATCGCCTTCTGCGCCGCCTCTTGCGCTCGGCGCTCACCGTAGGGCTGCCCTGCCGCGACCGTGACCGGCTGGTTCAAGTCCGACCGGTTCCCGTACGCCTTCCCGGGGGTGCCTTGGCGTCGACCGCCGCGAGGCATCAGGCGGCCGCCGGGGCTGCGAGCGGCTGACGCTCACTGTCCAGCGCCATCTGCGGGCGTCGGAGCTGGGTGAGCATCTGCGACAGGTTCCCGATGGACGGGCCGACATCGGCGATGTTCGGCGGCACCGGACTACCGGGGGCGCCGGGCATCCCGAGTCCGGGCATCATCTCCGCACCCTGCGCCTGACCCGCAGCCTGCGCTTCTTGACGCTGACGGATCTCCTCATCCAACATCTGCACCGCCTCGTACGGGTCGGCCTTGTCCGACGCGATCAACTGGCCCAACCGAGCGAGGTCGCGCGGCTGGTACGGGCCGTTCGGATCTGCCGCCTGCGCCTGCACCGACGACCAGAACGCACGCTCCAACGACTCCGCCCGGATCCGGTCGAGCTCGGATTCGACGTCCTTGATCATCGGGTCGAGTGCCATCGCGGTCTCGCGCGACAGGGTTTCCATCCCGAGCTTCTGACCGACCGCGATGTTCAACGAGTTCGCGTCCGCGCCTGCGTACGCATACCGGACCTCATGCTGGTCGTCGCCGTCGAACAAGTCCGCCGAATAGGTGACCTTCCCGCGTGGGGTGTGGAACGAGAACGTCTTGGACGAGTAGGTCTTCGCGATCGCGATGGCGATGCGGTTCTCTTCCTCCAACGACGCCTCGAAGATCGACTGCGCTTCTTGGAGCCGATGGTCCACCGCGGCGCTCATCACCGCATCACCGCGCCTTCCGGTGCGGATCGTCGAGGTGGAATGGCCGGAGAACTCGGCGGGGATCGCACCCGACGCCCGTTCGATGTACTCCAACCGGTCGATCAGGTTCGCGCCGAGAGGAGACGGGCTCATGTCGACCTTCTGGATCGACCCGCCCTGGATCTCCCCGACCTGACCTTCCTTCGGGTCCGCCGGGACGATGACCTCGGCGCGGGGGAAGCCGGGCTGGGAGACGATCCACGTCTCGGGGAAGATCGCCCGTTCCTGCGCGATCGTGTAGAGCGCCATCAGGCGGGCTTGGAGCTGGTAGGCGCCGATCAGCCCGTCGAACTGGCCGAGGGGACGGTCGAGCGTGATCCTCCCCGGAAGGACGGAGAGGGGACGACCGGTGCGGTTCGGGACCGAGTGCAGCACCTCATGGGGTGTGCCCTGCTCGTACGGGGAGCTGGGCTTCCCGACGACGAGGCAGGTGATCTGCTCCGCATCGACGTACTCGAGGACGTCGTACTGCGGTTGGAGTCGAGCCTTGTCGTTGCCGCAGAGACGCCACATCTGGTCCGGGTAGTCCCGCATCAGCTCGGGGCCGGACTTCTTGAACGTGAACACCACGTCGGGTGGGCAGAGGTCACCGATCTGTGATACCGGCGCCGGGTAGGTGCCGATCGGATGCCTGTCATACCAACGTGGTAGGCCGTCGGAGTCGGGTCGGAGGGTGACGGGCGCGACCGCGAACGCGAAGAACCATCTCGCCCGACGCGGGATGACATGGGTCGTCAGACGGGAACGGTCCCACCAGTGGTGGATGACGTCCCGCTTGTCACGCGCCCGGTCATCCGCCGCCTTCCCGGTCCGTTCGACCGCGAACTTCACCGCCGGCACGACCGATGCGGCACGCATCGCCATCTGGTCGATGCCCAACTGGGCGAGGTTCGCGGCGACGGCCTTCTCGTTCTCTTGCAGCTCGGGGAGGTTGACTTCGATCTCGCCGTTGTAGAGCCGGCGGATCTCGTCCATCCGCGCCTGCCCTGACCCGCACGCGTCCTGGCGGGACTTCGCGATGTGTGCGATCTCTTCGACGGACTTCACGCGGCAGCCTTTCGTCGCATCCAGGTGGGCCGGCGCAGCAACGTCGGTTCGTGTTCGGTGATCCGCAAGAGCGCGCCGTTGGAGATCGCGAACTCACCGAACCATTGGGCCATCAGACAGTCATCAGTCGAGGTCTGCGGGTAGCGCGTCACTTCGTCGACGAGCTTCAACGCACCCAACCTCCCGGCCCCACGTCCGGGGAGACGGATCTGCCCGTACCGGTAGAGGTTCTTCAACATCTGCAACCCGAAGTCCGGGTCGGTCTTGTTGCGGTGTGTGGAGTGGGCGATGATCTGCACGTTCTGGTTGCGCTGCCACCTGCGAACGTGGTCGTGCTGCAAGATGAACCGCTGCGCCGCGTTGTTCTCCACGATCCAATGGGTGATCGGCACCCCGAGGTCTTTCGACCGGAGCTGCCAGTCGTGCATCACCCCGTAGAACTGGCCTTGGTTCTGGTTCCAGTCCAAGAAGTCGGGGGAGTCCATCGACTGCCGGAGAAGGTCGAGGAGGAACCGCTGATGCGTGGAAGGCTGGTAGAGCCACCATTGGATCGACCAGAACTTCGTCGGTGACGGGTCCGCAGTCGCGAACGAGACGAGCGGCTGGGCGAGGTTCGCCGGGATCTGCGCCGCGTCCCTCTCGGGATCCCAGCAGCCTTGGAACACCTCACCCGTTTGGGGGTCTCGCCCGCCGTCGATCCACAGCTTCGGGACGAGGACTTCGGACGGGTCCATGTCCTCCTGCTGGTACTGGACCCGGTACGCCTCACCCCGGTTCTTCTGGACGATCGCGAGCTTCGTCCACGGGAGCCGCACCGGATCAAGCAGGCAGCCTTCCGGCCACGGCTTCGCGTCCTTCCCGTGATCCCCGGTGCAGTCCTCCTCGAAATGCGCGGGGAAGATGATGTGGCGGTACTTCGTCTTCCGGCCGACGATGTGGACGAGCTCTTCGGGGATCTCCATGTCGAGGCAGAACCGGTACAGGTCGTCCGCGCCCATTCTCTGGCCGACGAGGTTCAACACCCCGCCCGGTTCGAGTCGGGTCTCGCCGTACTCGGTCCACCATCCCCGCTGGTTCTCGACCTGCTCCAAGTTGCGGAGGATCGAACGGGTGATCAAGTCGTCCCAGTTGACGATCTGCGCACGGTGGCCGAGGAACTCGGTATCCATCCCGTACGCAGCGACCGTCGGCTCCTTGTCCTCCACGCCTTCGGCGCCGATCTGCGCGACGGTGAACTCGGCGCGGGTCCACACCTGCCCTTCGGCTTGGAGAGGCTTGAAGCGTCCGAAGTCCTGGGACATCGACGACTCGCCAGCCTCACACCCGGTCAACGCGGGAAGAGGGCGGGTGCGCTCCAACGTCCTACGCAGCCGGTTCGAGTACTTCTCGGCGAGACGCTGAGTCGAAGAGCCGATCAGGATTCGGATGGACCGGTCACGGGCGATGAACCACGCGTTGAGGTCCGCAGTGAACAGAGTGCTCTTCCCCGACCCGGGAGGCATGTTGATCACCGCGTACTCGTCGTGAGGAGACTCGAGCATCTCCTTCACCTCATCCGCTGCTCTCCGCTGCCAGGGGACGGGACGGCGGCCGAAGTACCGGTGGCGGAAGTAGTCGAAGTCCTCGAGGGCCTTCTTCGCGGGAGGGGCGAGCCACTCCACCGCGACCGGTTCCGACGTCGAGAGATCGACCCGCTTCTGACGGTTCGCCGGCCCGGAGGTGTGCAGCTCGTCCTCGGTCCCGCCGAGGTTCAAGCCGATCTTCGCCCACCGGTACCCGGTCTCCCGGGACACCCCGACCGCACGCGCCGCGTCAGGGACCGAATACCCCTGATGCATCAACGTGAAGAAGTCGACACGCGCCGCGACCGGGATACGACGTGCGCCCAACAGAAGCCTTCCTGAGAACAGTTCTCCCGCCCTGTGTACCACGAATCCTTGTCAAACGCAAGGAACTGTGGTACAAGGGGAGGTCAAGCACGGACCAGGCGCGT
>CAZRFC010000253.1:0-6475 GCA_964598975.1 uncultured Mycobacterium sp.
ACCCCGCTGGGTGACCCGATCGAGGTGCAGGCCGCGGCGGCGGTCTACGGGGCCGGACGCGATCCGAGCCACCCGTTGTTGATGGGAACGGCGAAGACCAACATCGGACACCTGGAGTCCGCCGCGGGTGTGGCAGGTCTGATCAAGGTCGTGCTGTCGCTGCAGCACCAACTTCTGCCGCAGACCCTGCACTTCCACAATCCGAACCCGCACATCCCCTGGGAGTCGCTGCCGGTTCAGGTCGTGGAGAAGCCCACGGCCTGGCAGCCGAGCGGCCGCCCGCGGCGGGCCGGTGTCAGCGCCTTCGGATTCACCGGCACCAATGCCCACGTGGTGCTCGAGGAGGCGCCGCGCACCGCGGGAGTCGAGGAGTTCGCCGACGACCCCGCGGGTGGTCGCGGGGCGGTGGAGACTCCGCGCGAACCGTGGAGTGTGCTGCCCCTGTCCGCGCGGTCACCTCAGGGCCTGATGGCGCTGGCAAGGCGGTACGGGGACTGGCTCGCCAGCCACCCCGAAGCCTCGGTCGCCGACGTGTGTTTCACCGCGGGTGCGGGCCGTTCGCATTTCGAGCACCGGGCCGCGCTGGTGACGAACTCCCCGCACGAAACCCGTCTGCTGCTCGAGGATCTGGTTGCCAACAAGCAGCGGCCCGGTGTGCTCCGCGGCGAATGCACCGACCCGCCGACGACGGCATGGTTCTTCCCCGGGCAGGGCAGCCAGTACCCAGGCATGGCACGTGAACTCTTCGACAGCGAGCCGGTTTTCGCCGACACCGTCCGGCGCTGCGCGGAGGCGGTCGACCCGATCCTGCCCCGTCCGCTCGTGGACGTGCTGTTGTCCGGCGACCGCGAAGCCGCGGAAACATTGCGGCACACCTCTTTCGCCCAACCGGCGATCTTCGCGGTCGAGATGGGACTGGCCCGGTTGTGGCAGTCGTGGGGCATCGAGCCTGACGTGGTACTGGGTCACAGCGTCGGCCAGTACGCCGCAGCCTGCGTGGCGGGCGTGTTCTCCCTCGAGGACGGCGCGCGGCTGATCGCCGAACGGGGCCGACTGTTCGGCAGCCTCCCGGCGGGCGGCCGGATGGTGGCGGTGTTCGCCGATCCCGAATACGTGCTCGGGGCCGCCGAAGGCTTCCCGCGGGTGTCCGTCGGCGCGTACAACGGCCGCAACACCGTGCTGTCGGGTCCCGGCGACGACCTGGAACAGATCGTCGCCGCCTGCAGCCAGGACGGGACCCGGTGCACCTGGCTGGAGACGTCGCACGCGTTCCACTCGGAGCTGCTCGAACCGGTACTCGACGAATTCGAGTCCTTCGCAGGGCAGTTCACCTATGCAGCACCGACCCTGCCGCTGGTCTGCAACCGGACCGGCGCGGCGCTGTCCGCGGACACGCCGCTGAACGCCCAGTACTGGCGCAAGCACTCCCGCCAGCCGGTTCAGTTCACCGAGAGCGTGGCGACGGTAGCGGCGCTGGGTGCATCGGTGTTGATGGAGATCGGCCCGCAGCCGATCCTCACCGCCGCCGCCCTGCAGATCTGGCCCGAGTCCGCCGCTGCGCCGACCACCATCGTCTCGCTGCGAAAGGGCGCCAACGCACAGCGCCAGATGACCGAAGCGCTTGCCGCGTCCTACGTCAACGGCCACCGGCCTGATTTCGCCGCACGCCAGCACACGCCGGGACATCTGCTGGAACTGCCGACCTATCCGTTCCAGCGCCGCCGGTTCTGGCCCAAGACCTCGGGAATCCGAGCCGACGGCACCGCCGCCTCCGGCCTGCTAGGCAGCGCCAAGGACCTGGCCTCCGGTGACACCGTCTACAGCACCGTGCTGTCGGTCAAGACCCAGCCGTGGTTGGCACATCACGTCATCTACGGCACCGTCGTCGTTCCCGGCGCCACCTATGCAGCCATGGCACTGGCCGCGGCGGCCGCTCCAGCGCGGGTGAAGGACGTTTTCTTCTACGAGCCGATCATCCTGCCCGAGAAGGCCTCTCGCGAGGTTCAGCTGACCATGCACCCCCTGGAGTCCGACGGCGGCTGGAAATTCCAGGTGCACAGCCGGCCCTACGGAGCGCGCGACGCCGAGTGGTCACTGAACGCCGACGGCACAGTCCTCACTGGCGCCGATCCTGCAACGCAGGCCGCAGTAGGCGGGACCGCGGTCACTCCCGTGGACGACGAACTCGAGCGGATGACCCGCACGAACCCGCAACAGCTGTTCGAGATCTTCAACGACATGGAACTGGCCTGGGGTCCCACCTGGTCGACGTCGCTGAAGTCGTTGTGGACCGGCGACGGAGAGGCGATCGGTGACGTCTCCGTCGGAGACGAACTGGCCGAACACCTCGGCAGCGAGCCCATCCACCCGGTACTGCTCGACCTGTGCACCGGCGTGGCCTTCCCCGCCTTCCCCGCGTCGGTCGCGGCCGAACACGGGGTGTCGGATCTGTTCCTGCCGTTGCGGTACGGACAGGTCGAGTTGCGCGAGCGCATGCCCCGACGGTTCTACTGCCGAGCCCGCTGGCACGCCGCCGGCGTCGAGGGGGAAACCCACGTCTTCGACATCGACTTCCTGGACAGCGACGGCCGCCGACTCGGCGGCATCACCGAGTTCACCGTCAAGCGCGCGCCGCGTGAGGCGCTGCTGCGCGGGCTCGGCGGCGACGCGACCCGGCTGCTGTACACGGTGGGCTGGCATGAGGGCGCCGCTCCGGCCAGCCGGGAAGCCGACTCCAAGACTGCGGACGGCACCTGGCTGATCGCTGGCTTCGATGCGCTGGCGGCGGTGGTGCCCGGCGCGGTCGCACTCGATTCCGACGCCGACCGGCAGACCTGGCAGCAGGCCTTCACCCGGGCCGCCGAGGCCGGAACGCCGGTCGCCGGAATCGTGTGGCGCAGCGCCGGGGAATTGGGCAACCGGGAGGACACCGAGGTGTCCACCGACGCCCTCGCGGCGCGACTGGAGTCGCGGGTCGGCAGCATGCTCGGCGCCGCGCAGACCGCGCTGGCCCCGGAGTTCGCCGGGGACAAGCTGAATCTCCCGGGTGGTCTGTGGATTGTGACCGAGCGTGCGGTGGCCACCGAGCCGGGCGAGTCGGTCGACCCGGTGAATACCGCCCTGTGGGGATTCGGGCGGACGATCATCGCCGAGCAGCCGACCCTGCGCTGCCGACTGGTGGATGTCGACGCCTCCGACGCCGCGGTGTCGTGGCTGGCCGATGCGCTCGGCACCCCCGTCGCGGAGCCGGAAATCGCAGTGCGCCAAGGAAAGTTCCTTGTGCCACGGCTGCTGCACTGGGCGCGCAGCGGTCAGCTCCCGATGCCTCGCTCCGAGGACTACGCCCTGGCTCCCACCGAGCGCGGCGCCATCGACAACCTGCGGCTGACCGAGGCCGAGGTGCTTCCGCCGGCCGCCCACGAGGTGCAGGTCCGGGTGGAGGCCGCGGGCCTGAACTTCCGCGACATCCTCAATGTGCTGGGCCTGTATCCCGGCGATCCGGGCCCGATCGGCGGCGACCTCTGCGGCGTCGTCACCGAAGTCGGTTCGGAGGTGACCGATTTCGAGGTCGGCCAGCGGGTGTTCGGGTCCATGCAGGGCGCCTTCGCCAGCCGGCTGAACGTACCGGCGCCACTGCTGGCACCGGTGCCCGCCGGCGTCGACCCGGTCGGGGCGGCGACGCTGCCGGCGGCGGCGCTGACCGCCCGGCTCTCGTTCGACTGGGCGAAGCTCAGGCCGGGTGACCGGGTGCTGATCCACGCCGCCAGCGGCGGCGTCGGGATGGCGGCGATCCAGTTGGCGCGCTTCCACGGCGCCACCGTCTTCGCCACCGCCAGCACCCACAAGCAGGCGACGTTGCGCGAGATGGGCGTGGAGTACGTCTATGACTCCCGCACAACGGATTTCGCCGACCGGATTCTGGCCGACACCGGGGGCGAGGGTGTCGACGTGGTGCTCAACAGCCTGACCAACGAGGGCTTCATCGAGGCGACCGTGCGGGCCACCGCGAAGGGCGGCCGCTTCGCCGAGATCGCCAAGCGCGATATCTGGACCCCAGAGCAGATGGCGGCGGTGCGCCCGGACATCGACTACGGCGTCATCGCGCTCGATGTGACGATGATGAACGACCCGGGCCACATCCGGACCTTGATGTACGAACTGTCCGAGGGAATGGCCAAGGGCGAGTGGACCCCGGTCCCAGCCGAGGTCTATCCGCTGACCGAGGCCCGCGCCGCGTTCCGCCGCATGCAGCAGGCCCGGCACATCGGCAAGATCGTCGTACAGATGCCCAAACCGCTTGCGCCCCGGGCTGATCGGAGTTACCTGGTGACCGGCGGCCTGGGTGCGCTCGGGCTGCACACCGCCGCCCATCTCGCCCAACTGGGCGCCGGCGACATCGTGCTGACCAGCCGCCGCGGCCCGGACGAGGAGGCCGAGCAGACCATCGCGTCCATCACCGAGCGCTTCCACTGCCGGATCCACGTGTTCACTGCCGACATCGGCGAGGAGGCTGAGACGGCCGCACTGCTGGACCGGATCCGTGCCGAGTTGCCGCCGCTGGGTGGTATCGCCCACCTGGCCGGCGTGCTCGACGACGCACTGGTTCCGCAACAGAGCCTGGACCGGTTCCAGACCACTCTGCGGCCCAAGGCGTTCGGTGCGCACCATCTGCACCGGCTCACCACGAACGACGACCTGGACTTCTTCATCCTCTACTCGTCGGCGTCGGCCGTGCTGGGCTCCCCGGCCCAGTCGAACTACGCGTGCGCCAATGCACTGCTCGACGGGCTGGTCGCCCAGCGCAGGGCACGAGGACTGCCGGCGACCGCCGCCAACTTCGGCCCCTGGGGTAGCGGCGGCATGGCGACCTCCGAAGCGGCGCTGGCCAATCTGAGCGCCCAGGGCATGATGCCGATCGAGCCGACGGCGGCACTGTCCGCACTCGGCGAGGTGGTCCGGCACGGAACCGCACAGGCGACGGTGCTCAAGGCCAACTGGCAACGCACCGCGAAAATGCTCGGCGGTATCCGTCCGCCGTTCCTCGACCAGGTGCTGCCCACCGGCGAGGGGGAGACGACCGGTGACAGCGAGTTGCTCCGGCAGTTGATGGAGATTCCGGTGGCCCAGCGGGTCGACTTCATCGCGGAATTCCTGCAGCGCGAAGTCCAGGGGTTCCTCCGACTGGCACAGCTCCCCGCCACCGGCAGCAGGTTCCTCGACCTCGGCACCGACTCACTGATGGCGGTGGAATTGCGCAACAGGCTGTTCGGGCAGTTCGGCGGCAAGTTCGACATCAGCCCGACGGCGGTGTTCGACTACCCCACGATCGGCGAACTGGCCGCGCACCTGGTCTCCCAACTCCCCGATTCGGATTCGCCGGGTGACACCCAATCCGGCCCCCAGCCTGGAACCTAGC
This sequence comes from uncultured Mycobacterium sp., assembly GCA_964598975.1. Taxonomy (GTDB): domain Bacteria; phylum Actinomycetota; class Actinomycetes; order Mycobacteriales; family Mycobacteriaceae; genus Mycobacterium. The sequence goes on from CAZRFC010000253.1 coordinate 5,417, forward strand.
CCGCGGGCCAGGGGTGATCGTCGGCCTCTGCCGGGTCTTCGTGCGGTAGATCACAGCGGCTTGCAAAAAAGTTATGAAATGTATAACTTAGGACATGTTACTGGTGGGTAACTTGTGTCAAGTACCCAACCGCGAAGGTGGCATTCTCAAGGAGGAATAGTGAGCCACTACAAGAGCAATGTCCGCGATCAGGTGTTCAACCTGTTCGAGGTGTTCGGTCTCGACCAGGCCCTGGGCCAGGGCGAGTTCAGCGAACTCGACGCCGACACCGCCACCGAGATGCTCGGTGAGATGGCGCGGTTGTGTGAGGGCCCGGTGGCCGCATCCTTCGTCGACGGCGACCGCAACCCGCCGGTGTTCGACCCGGCGACGCACACCGTCACCCTGCCGGAGTCCTTCAAGGCCTCCGTGCGGGCGTTCATCGACGGCGGCTGGGACAAGATCGGCCTGATCGAGGAACTCGGCGGCATGCCGACGCCCAAGGCGCTGATGTGGGCGGTGCACGAGCACGTGCTCGGCGCCAACCCGGCGGTGTGGATGTACGCCGGTGGTGCGGGCTTCGCGCAGATCCTTCACCACCTCGGCACCCCCGAGCAGAAGAAGTGGGCCGAAATGGCCGCCGAGCAGGGCTGGGGCTCGACCATGGTGCTCACCGAACCCGACGCGGGCTCCGACGTCGGCGCCGGCCGGACCAAGGCCGTTCAGCAGCCTGACGGCTCCTGGCATATCGACGGCGTGAAGCGGTTCATCACCTCCGCCGACTCCGATGACCTGTTCCCGAACATCTTCCACCTGGTGCTGGCCCGTCCCGAGGGCGCCGGCCCCGGCACCAAGGGTCTGTCGCTGTTCTTCGTGCCGAAGTTCCACTTCGATCCGGAGACCGGCGAGTTGGGCGAACGCAACGGCGTCTTCGTCACCAACGTCGAGCACAAGATGGGCCTGAAGGTATCGGCCACCTGTGAGCTGACCTTCGGCCAGCACGGCGTACCGGCCAAGGGCTGGCTCGTCGGCGAGGTGCACGACGGCATCGCGCAGATGTTCGACGTCATCGAGCAGGCC